>DATFML010000370.1:0-3220 GCA_035266965.1 Gammaproteobacteria bacterium | reverse complement strand
GAATACCGTATTCACGTGGACCAGCGCAAGGCCATGCTGTCCGGCATCGTTCCGGGCCAGGTCGCCAAGCTGGTCCACAACCTGGTGCACGGTACCACCATCGGATCGGTGTTCCGGCCCAGCGTGGAGCCCGAAGACATCATCGTGCGACTGGCGCAGCCGGACCGCGCCTGGATTCAGCAGATCGAGAGCCTTTCCATCACCAACGGCAAAGGCAAACAGGTGCCGCTCGGCAGCATCGTGCAGGTCACGCGGGAACACGCCCACAAGCCCATCATGTCCCGCGACGAGCACAAAGTCGTGTACGTGATGGGCGATGTACTCGGCTACTCGCCCGAATACGCCTCACTGGTGCTGGACAAGATGCTGGACGGAGACACGTTGCCCGGCGGCCAGAAGGTAAGTACCGGCAATCTGGGCTTCTTCTCCACCCAACCGGACGACGTCAGCCATTACCAGATTCTGTGGGGCGGGGACATGCGTCTCACCCTGGACGTGTTCCGGGACCTGGGTACGGCGTTCATCGTGGCGTTGGTGTTCATCTATCTGCTGCTGGTCGCCTACTACCAGAGTTTCATGCTGCCGTTCATCGTCATGGGCGCCATTCCGCTCACCCTGGTGGGCATATTCCCGGGACATTGGATCTTCAACGTCCCCTTCAATGCCACCTCCATGATCGGGTTCATCGCCCTCGCCGGCATCGTGGTGCGCAATTCCCTGCTGCTCATCGACTTCATCCTGGACTATCGCCGCCAGGGCTATTCTCTGGAAGACGCCGTCCGTGAGGCCGGGGCCGTGCGATTCCGGCCGATTCTCCTGACGGCGCTGGCGATCATGTTCGGTTCGGCGGTAATGGTCCAGGACCCGGTGTTCGGCGGACTGGCGGTGGCGCTCATATCGGGCACGTTCGCTTCCACCATCCTGACATTGATCGTCATACCGCTGCTCTATCTGGTGTGGCAGCGACGGGCCCAGTGAGAACGGCGGCGGCCGGGAGCGTAAACCCGGCCGTACCACTCTCCGGCATCCGTCGTCAGCGTCGCAGCGCGCCCGTGGGAGACACCCGGCCGTCCGGCCCGCATACGGCACCGACCGGCCGCCGGTCAGCACGGAAGGCACTGACAATGCGGGTCGGGTTGTCAGGGATGGCTGGAAGGTTGAGCGAGCAGCCGTTTGTCTGCGGTCTGCGCCCTTTCGGGGTTCCGGCTTGTCCGGGCACGCCCGCGCCAGCTCTTCACGCTTGCACGGCAACGGCTTATGCCGCGAAGCCCACGGACATGCAAGAGCGAACAGGCCCTGGCAGCGGCCTTGACCACATCGCGGGCATCCTGCAGTCGCAGGAAACCGTGGCCTGAAACGCCAGCCCCACGGCTCCCGCGACCAATTCGAATCAACCGCCGCCGAGACCGCCCCCGTACTCCTGGCCGATGCGTCGACGGTCTTCATCCGTGCAGGCCTCGGTCAGGCACAGAAAAGTGGTTCCGTCTTCCTCCCGGACGTTGGAAAGCTTCAGGTCCGGTTCCTCGACGTCGCCGACCTCGGAAAAGATGAAGTGGTAGGAATCCCCGACATTCATTTCCAGCTTGCCGCCAAAATTTTCCCCATAGTCATGCCAGCGATTGCCGACGCCGCCGGGAATCTCCGGCGCCGTCTGATCGCGGTTGTCGTCCTTCCACGCGACGACCACCGGATCCTGAAGCTGTTCCTTGGCTTTCGACACCGCTTGCCGTCTCGCCTGGTCGAAGTCCAGCGACGAATTTTCAGCGGCGATGTTGACAGTATCCATAGCGCCTCCTTTCCATCAGCCAATGATGTCCTTGTCCTTCCCGGTGCGCCGCTCAAAGCACAGGCCGGTCGGCCTTCCTGCCAGGGCGGCTCCCCGGTTGCGGTAATCCCGACACCACTCGCCGACATCGTGGGACGCACGTGCAGCCGGTGAGGCGAAGTGGAGTCCGCATGCACCAGACGCTGCGCCGACGGGGCGTTACGCCTTGTACACCGGACCAAGGACAATTCGTTCCCTTTGATGTAAAGATAGTTGCCGACACGGCGAGGGCCAAGTATAGGTGCGGGAACTGGATGGGAAACTCCCGCGGCCGGCGCGCAGAGGACGTCGCGGGACACTGTGCCGGAAACCGCGAAAGACGACGCAATCCCACCCGTCCCCAGATCCTGCCATGTCCGTGTTGCGATCACGGTTGAAGTGCCCCACCGTCGGCAGGCGCAGTCAGGTCGGTCCGCCGTCTTCGTCCCACAGGCGCTCCTGCAACCCGGAACGCCTGCGGGTACGGCGGGCGGTGGCCGCCAACAGCACATCCAGCGGTCCGGCCAGGACCACTTTGCGACGCGCACGGGTAACCGCCGTGTACAACAACTCCCGCGCCAGGACCCGGTTGTCCTCCTGGGGCAGCACAACCACCACTTCATCGAACTCCGACCCCTGGCTCTTGTGCACGGTCAGGGCATAGCAGGTCTCATGGGCCGGAAGACGGCCCGGACTCAGGCGTCGGACTGCACCCTCGGAGTCGCGAAAGCAGACCCGAAGGCGGCCGTCGGAATCGGGCAGCACCAGGCCCACGTCGCCGTTGAACAGACCCATGTTGTAGTCATTACGGGCGATCATTATCGGCCTGCCCGCATACCAGTCGCGGCGCGCGTCGATGAGCCCCCGCCGCTGCAACACCTCTTCGAGCCATCGATTGACTCCGGCGACGCCGAGAGGCCCGCTGCGCAGAGCGCACAGAATCCGTACCCGTTCGAAGCGCGTGAACACCTGCTCGGGCGGTGCACCCGAGGCAAGTGCGCTCAGGTAGTCTCCGAACAGCGCCGCGGCCCGCTCTGCAAGCCGGTCCCGGGTCTCAACCAGACCGTTCGAATCCAGCCAGTCCAGCTCCGGGGTGTTCTCGCCCAGCAGTGTCTTGACGGCGTTCACGTCGCCGGTGTTGACGCTGCCCGCCAAAGCGCCGATGCCGCTGTCGGGGCTGAAACGGTGGCTCACACGCAACTCGACGATGTTGTCCCCCAGGCCCGCGCGGCCGTCGCCGACCGGCAGTCTCTGTGCCGGCACTCCCAGCCCACCGGCGAGTTCCTGCACGAACGGCGCGGAAAAGCCGCGCCATCCGGCGCAGATGTCACCGAGCACCGCTCCGGCCTCCACCGATGCCAGCTGGTCCTTGTCCCCCAGCAATATCAAGCGCGCCGTGGGCGCCAGTGCTTCAAC
>DATFML010000369.1:0-14415 GCA_035266965.1 Gammaproteobacteria bacterium | reverse complement strand
AGGTCAGGGCAATGGAGCGTCCCTCCACTTCGACGATCTTTTCCTCGACGCTGTGGCGTAGCGCATCGGCGATGGCTTGGGCATTTTCGATGGTTTCCGCCCGCACCAGCATGGTGAAGGTACTGTCCCCGAAACGGGCGGCCAGATGTTTTTCGCCGGCGTGTTCCTTGAAGAGTTCGGCGATGTCGCTGATGACCAGATCGCTGCCCGCGATGCCCACGGTCTCCTTGACCGCCTTGAAGTTGTCCAGACCGATATAGAGCAGTGCGTTGGGCTCGGAACCCGAATGCGTGTCGGTCACGGCCAGTTCGAGCTCCTCCATGAAATACTGCCGGTTGTACAGGCCGGTCACCAGATCCTGCTTGCTGAGATACTTGAGCTTCTGCTCCAGCGCTTTGCTTTCGGACTGGTCCCGCACGACGATCTGGGTGCACGGTTCGCCTTCGACAGTGGCGTCGGTGAATTCCATCAGCACATTGAAGTTTGTGCCTTCGGGGCGCAGGCCGCGAATCTCCAGGGCGCGATTGTTCCCGACGGCCTTGGCGTAGCTGCGCAGGAACTCCTTGAACTTGCCGTGGTCGTCCGGCTCGACCATGTCCATGATGGGCGTGCCTTCGATTTCTTCCGGATCGTCGAAGCCGAACATCTCCAGGTAGGAGCGGTTGGCATAGATGTGCATGCCTTCGTGGACGTAGGCGATGGCGTCGCGGGAGCTGTCCAGCAGGCTGCGGCAGCGCTTCTCGCTTTCCTGGAAGCTTGCTTCGTAACGCTTGAGCTTGCGGTGGCAGGCCACCGCCCGCAGCTCCCGTGTCACCGCCAGCTGAAGGTGCTCGGGAAAGTCGAAGGACACCAGGTCGGCGGCGCCGGCGCGCAGGGCGTCCACCACGGCGGATTCCTCGTTGCTGTCGCCCACGGCGATCAGGGGGACGCCGGGGGCATGTGCCGCCACCGCGTCGGCGGCCTGCGCCAGGCTCAGGCTTTCCAGCCCGGTTGCGCACAGGACCAGATCCGGAGACTGGGCGAGAGCCTGGTGCAGGTCCTCGGCGTCCTCCACGTGCACCAGCCGCAGGATGTGGCCGGCATTGCGCAGTACGTTGGCCAGCGCTTCCGCGTCGTTGCGCGACTCCTCTACCACCACCAGGTGAAGTGTCTGATCCGTGTCCACAGAGTACCTCTATAGCGATTCCAGGGCAGGCGCCCGCCGGCCGGCGGTGAGCCTGTTGCGATTCTCCTTCTCGATGTAGCGGCACGGCCCGGCAACATCTTTACCGATCTCACGCCCCCTGACGGTCTGGATTCGGCGCGCTGTGGGCCGACATCTGTCGCCAATCCGACGACAGTTTGCCACCGGGTCGATTCCTGCTAGGATCGAATTCAAGAACACCGATTCGCCCAGAATGCTGGCTGGGCGTCCGGCGCCAAGTCCAGCATGACCGGAGAAGCGCCATGCACGAAATTGTTGTCAGGGCCGAGACTCACGACGATCTGCGGGCCATCGACGTGGTCAATCTCAGTGCCTTCCAAGGGGAAGAAGAAGCACGTCTGATCAGTGCCTTACGTGCCTCCAAGGACTTCATGCCCGAACTCTCGCTGGTGGCCGAGCTCAACGGCCGGGTGGTAGGGCATCTGCTGCTGTCCCGAGCCCGAATGCGGCGCAACGGCGAAATCATCGATGTCCTTGCGTTGGGACCCATGTCGGTGGTGCCGTCCCAGTCCCATCGGGGGATCGGCTCGGCCCTGGTGGACGCGGCCATCGCCCGTGCCAGGGAACTGGGCTATGGCGCCATCGTGGTGGCCGGGCGGCCGGACTACTACCAGCGCCTCGGATTCAGCCCCGCGTCGCGCTGGGCGCTGTACTGCAACATCGATGTGCCCGACGAGGCGTTTACCGCGATGGAACTGGAGCCGGGCCTGCTGACCAAAGGCGGGGAAGTGCAATATCCGGCGCCATTCGCCGAGCTCTTCTAGGTAAAGGAAGCTCTGCACAGGCCGCTGAAGCGGCGCTCACGGCGTTGTAAAGGCGTTCGGAATGCTCTTTGCGCCCTGTAAACGGCCCTTCCTCCCCCTTTGCGCCTTGTGATCATCCGCTTGATCGACCTGCGCAGAATTCCCCTGCGCCCTGTCGGCGGACTCCGGATCTTCCGATGACCGCCGGGGCAGGCCGACGCGCGGCCGGTGTCGGCCCGTGCGGGCTGACGGGTAAGCTAAATGGAATCCCAGATGCCTTCGAAATCGGGGTCCTGAGGACCGTTTCCGGCCCGGGGGAGGCCGTTGCGCGTTTCCAGTGGTGAGAAGTGGAACTGGGCAAACGTTCCGGTGTTCTCCACCATCTTGGTGAGCCGTACCCGGGTCTCCTTGCCGTGGCTGTACACGGTCACCGTGTCGTCCACGCGGTAGGGCAGCGCCGGGGTCAGCAGAGTGGCCGGCTGAGCGATGGCGCGAATCTCCGGCAGCAACAGGCTGCGGGCATACCCGGCTGAGCGGCTGTTGCCCTTGCCGGCCTTCAGCCCGACGGCGACGGCGCCTGGGGAAAGCATTTGCACCCCCAGTTCCAGGCCGTGGTTCTCGATCCATTTCATCCAGCGGATGACGCCCAGGCCCCAATGAAACTGATCCGGATCGGTCTGTTCGCGCACCGCAATCAGTTCGCCCACCTGGGCGCCGGAAGCGTCGTCGTTGTCCCACAACAGGCAATAGCCCCCGGCACTGACATTCACCATCTTCCACGGTTGAGCGTCATAGTGCACTTCCCCGGCTTGATCGTCACCGGCCCCTTCGGGCTCCAGGCTCAGGGTGGTGGGAGTCGCCGCGTCGTTGTGCCGGTGCAGGTCCCACACGTCGGGAGAGCGCCCGCGCTCGCCGGCAGGCGCTTCGGCGACGAAATGGGCGCGCTGATCGTAGACCGGATACGCCTGTGTGCCGTCGCCGTGTTGTTCGGCATCCATTTCGCCGCCGGTGGGGCTGAATACCATTTCACCACTGATGTAGAAATGGGCGGCGCTCAGTCCGACCGTCGCCATCACTGACGAGTGTTTGCTGGTGCGGCTGTAGCGGCGTTTGGGCATGACGCCCCAGGCCAGCATCAGTCGGCGCAGTACGCTCTCCGGCAGCCGGGCCGTGGACGTCCGGGTCTTGTCCCGGGGTGCTGACAGCTCGGTGCGCACCACGTCCGCCAGCTGGCCGGTGTCCACAAGGCGGCAGTTGGCGGTGTCTTCCGGCCGGTGCTGGAGGACCAGGTAGCTCGGCGGGCTGTCCGATTCCAGGTTGATCATGAAGATCCCGCTGGGATTGGCGGGCTCGGCGAAATCCATCAGCCGGGCAAGCGGTGCCCAACGCTCGAGGGCGCGCTCGACCTGTTCGACCTCGCCCTGGCGCAGGCGGTAGGGGCAGGTCAGGGCCAGCAGTACCGCCTCCTTGTAGGCGTCGGTGATGGTGCTGGCCTTGACTTCGTGATAGCGCTCGTCCTTGACGGTCACGCCGTCCAGGTTGTGGGCGTTTGCCAATCGCAGCAACTGATGGAGCTCGGCCCATACCCGGTCAGGGTAGGGCGCGTAAACCTGGTAGGCATTGAGCAGTACTGCGCCGAAACAGCGCATGGCGCGATGGATCGCAGTGCCTATGGCGCCCCTGTCCCGGCGCAGTCGGCCTCTGCGGCTTTCGTCATGAGCGACGATGGCGTAGCCCAGTGCCGACTGTCGGCGCAGTTCGCGGGCCAGGCGGGCGACGGTGCGGCTCTTCTCCGGCAACGGGAAGTCCCGCCCCACATAGTGTTTCTTCATGGCGTCGCTGACGTGCCCCAGCACGGGACGCACCGATTCGAGAAACTTGAGTCGCTGCGAGGGGCTGATGTCGAGGCCGTTCACTTCCCGCAGGGCTTTGTAGAGCTGGCGGGTCGTTTCCCCCACATTGGCCATGGGCAGGGCCGCCAGCCAGGCTTCCACCCGTGCCGGGCGGGTGTCGAATGCATTTCTCGAGGGGCTTTTTCGTTCGGGCAATGTCAGGTCGTTCATGGGCGCGGCTCTGTACCGGTCTTGTTATGGAGCAGCGGTGCTATGACCGCTTTTCCACGGCGCCGCGCCAACCCCGTCAAGGCCGGTGATCGCGAGACAGCCGCTCTAATGTACAGTTTTTCCTGCAATGTTGCAGCCTTATGTTCAAATGGGCTCGGTTCTCACGCTCGAGCTCAGCGCTGTCTTGCCGGGCGCTCCGGGTTCTTCGCGCACCAGCCGCGGCACCAGGTAGCCCGGCAGGCGGCGGTGCAGTTCGCCCATCAGGGCGAGGGCGCGCCGGTCGTCCACCTCGAAATGGGCGCCGCCGGCCACTCTGTCGAGCTGATGCAGGTAGTAGGGCAGCACGCCTGTATCGAACAGCGTTTCGCTCAAGCTGGTAAGAATGTCGGCACCATCGTTGACTCCCTTGAGCAGCACGGACTGATTGAGCAGCGTCGCGCCGGTGCCGGACAGGGCCTGCATCGCCTGTCCCACCGAATCGTCGATTTCATTGGGATGATTGGCATGGACCACAATCACGGTCTGCAGGCGGGTGGAGCCGAGCCAGTCCAGCAGTTGTCCGTCCACCCGTTCCGGCAGCACGATGGGTGTGCGCGAATGGATGCGAAGGCGCTGCAGGTGCGGGATGGCCGAGAGGTGACCGACCAGGGCCGAGAGCCGGCTGTCGGCAAGCGCCAGGGGGTCGCCGCCGCTCAGGATGACCTCCGACACCTCCGGGTGGCTGCCCAGATACGCCAGGGCTCCGGCCCAGTCCTCGGCGCCGGCATTGGCCTGAGCGTACGGAAAGTGACGCCGGAAGCAGTAGCGGCAATGGACGGCACAGGCGCCGGTCACGGTCAGCAGCACGCGGCCATGGTACTTGTGCAGCACGCCCGGCGCCGTCATGGCGGCGCTTTCATCGAGGGGATCGGGGCCATAACCCGGGGCGGCCAGGGTCTCCGCCTCGATGGGCAGGACCTGGCGCAGCAGCGGATCGTGGGGGTCACCGCGCCCCATGCGGGCGGCGAAGCTCCGCGGTACACGTACGGGGAACTGCCGGGCCGCCTCCCGCACAGCGGCGCCCACCTGGTCGTCCAGGTCCAGGGCCGCCAGCAGTTCACCCGCTGTGCGATAGGCCCGGGCCAGGGCCTGCTGCCAGCCGCTACGGTCCCCAGCGACGGCCGTTCGCGGTATGATAGGCGCTTTGATCACGTTACCACAGACTCCTGCGCAACATCCGGAAGGTATTCGATGGCCACCTACAGCACCAATGAATTCAAGAGCGGTCTGAAAATCATGATGGACGGCGATCCGTGCGCCATCATTGAAAACGAGTTCGTCAAGCCGGGCAAGGGCCAGGCTTTCAACCGCGTCAAGATCCGCAATCTGAAGACCGGCCGGGTCATCGACAGAACCTTCAAGTCCGGCGAATCGGTGGAAGGCGCCGACGTGGTGGACACCGAAATGCAGTATCTGTACGCCGACGGAGAGTTCTGGCACTTCATGACCCCGGACACCTTCGAGCAGTTCGCCGCCGACGCGACCGCGGTGGGGGAGGCGTCGAAGTGGCTCAAGGAACAGGACATGTGCCAGGTCACGCTATGGAATGGCGCGCCCCTCAGTGTGACCCCTCCCAACCATGTGGTGCTCAAAATTGCGGAGACCGATCCCGGCGTCCGTGGGGACACCTCCAGCGGTGGCGGCAAGCCGGCTACCCTGGAGACCGGCGCGGTGGTGCGGGTGCCGCTGTTCATCGACGTCGGGGAGCTGATCAAGGTCGATACCCGCACCGGCGAGTATATTTCGCGGGTCAAGGAATAGCGCCCCGTTTTGCCGGTCCCTCGCTCCGTCCGGTGCCTGTTCCTCCCCCTATGACAGACTGGCGGCCCACGGCAGACCTGGATCGCCTGCGGCGCCGCGCGGAGCTACTGAACGCCATCCGGGACTTCTTCCGCGTCCGGAACGTCCTGGAGGTGGATACGCCGGTGCTGTCCGCGGCCGCCGCGACCGACCCCGCCCTGGCCAGTCTGCGCACCCGCTACACCGGCCCGGGCGCCCCCCGCGGCACGACGCTCTACCTGCACACCTCCCCCGAGCTGGCCATGAAGCGGCTGCTGGCGGCGGGCAGCGGCCCCATCTATCAGGTGTGCAAGGTGTTCCGCGACGGTGAGCGTGGCGGGCGCCACAATCCCGAGTTCACGCTTCTGGAGTGGTATCGGCCGGGTTTCGATCACCACCGGCTCATGGATGAGGTGGAGGCACTGCTGGGTGCCGTGACGCCGCGTCCGCTCCCTGCGGCCGCCCGCTGGGCGTATCGCGACCTGTTCATTGCCGTTGCAGGCGTCGACCCATTCGCGGCGGCCGTCCCGGAACTGGTCCGGTGTCTGGACCGCCATGGTGTGGCGCCGCCGCCGCACATGCCGGATACCGACCGTGACCCGTGGCTCGATCTGCTGCTCACCCATGTGGTGGAACCGCGCCTTGGCCCGGCGCCGGTATTCGTTTACGACTACCCGGCCACCCAGGCGGCCCTGGCGCGCCTGCGGCCCGGCGATCCGCCGGTGGCCGAACGCTTTGAGCTATACATGGACGGCATGGAGCTTGCCAACGGTTTTCATGAGCTGGCCGATGCCGCCGAGCAGCGTCGGCGCCTGGAACACGATATGGCCCGGCGCCGCGCCGCCGGGGTTCCCGAGTCGCCAGTCGACGAGCGCTTTCTCGCCGCCTTGGAGCATGGGCTGCCGGACTGTGCCGGTGTGGCTCTGGGCGTAGACCGGCTGGCGATGTGCGCCGCCGGGGTTTCCTCCATCGATCAGGTGATCGCCTTTCCGGTGGATCGGGCATGAACGGCCCCGGCGGTCGTGTTGCAACCGGCATGTCGAACCGGGAAACTCTAACGCCATGAAACAGCCGCAGAATTCACGGGCTGGAGAAGATGCCGACCTGCAGATGGCCGGCGTCGATCGTCTGCGTTGCAGCGGTTCATGGACGGTGCAGACCATCGGAGCCCTGGACCGCCGGTTGTCCCGTTTTCCCTGGCCGGCGGCGACCACCGTCACCCTCGACGGCACGGCGGTGGATAGGCTGGACACCGCCGGTGCCTGGCTGCTGGTGCGCACCCGCCGGCAACTGGAAGGGCTCGGTAAGACGGTGCAGCTGACCGGCTTCGGCGAGCGTCACCAGACCATGGTGGATACGGTGGCCGAGACCGGGCCCGAGCAGTTGCCTGCCGGACCCCGCTACCCGGGGCTGCTGGAGGGCATGGGACGGCTGACGGTGGATGCCCTGGGCGGCATGCTCACGCTGCTGTCGTTCATGGGCGAATGCGTCCTTCACCTGCTCGCCACTATCGTCCGACCCTGGCGGGTGCGCTGGCGGGCGGTGGTGGCGGACATGCGCACTGCCGGGGTGAACGCATTGCTGATCGCCGGCCTGCTGTCGTTTCTGATGGGCATCGTCATCGCCTATCAGGGCGCAGCGCAGCTGCAGCTGTACGGCGCCAGTATCTATGTGGCCGATCTGGTGGGTCTGTCCATGCTGCGGGAGCTGGCGCCCATGCTGACAGCCATCATCGTCGCCGGGCGCACCGGCTCGGCCTATGCGGCACAGATCGGCACCATGCAGGTCACCGAGGAGGTTTCGGCCCTGCGGACCATCGGCATTCCGCCCATCGATCAGCTGGTCCTTCCCAAGATGCTGTCGCTGATCATCGCGCTGCCCCTGCTGTCGGTGTTCGCCGACCTGATGGGCATTCTCGGCGGCATGCTGATGGTCAAGCTGAAATTGGGTATCGGTGCCTTCGCCTACCTGGACCGGCTTCAGCATGCGGTGACGGTGCGCTCCTTCATGCTGGGTCTGGGCAAGACCCCTGTGTTTGCGGTCATCATCGCCGTCATCGGTTCCTACCAGGGCTTCCGCGTCCAGGGCGGGGCGGAAAGCGTCGGTCACCACACCACCATGGCGGTGGTGCAGTCCATCTTCCTGGTGATCATGACCGATGCCCTGTTCTCCATCCTGTTCAGTTGGCTGGGAATCTGAGCATGTCCGCGATCATGCAGCAGACCTCGCAGGCCGGCGAACCGGTCGTCGAGGTGCGAGGGCTGTCCACCCGTTTCGGCGCGGCGGTCGTTCACCGCGATATCGATCTCACGGTGCAGCGCGGCGAGATATTCGCGCTGGTGGGTGGCAGCGGTAGCGGCAAGACGACCCTGCTGCAGGAGATGGTGATGCTGCAGCGGCCCACGTCAGGGTCGATCCGGATGTTCGGTCAGGAATTGGTGGGTATTCGCAACCGTCAGGCCCAACAGCTGCGTCGACGCTTCGGCGTGTTGTTCCAGCGCGGCGCGTTGTTCACTTCCCTGACGGTGCTGGAGAATGTCAGCGTAGTGCTCAGGGAGCAGACCCGGCTTACGCCGCGCCTGATTCGCGAGCTTGCGGCGCTAAAGGTGGCCCAGAGCGGGCTGCCGCCGGACGCCGCGGGCAAGTATCCCAACGAGCTCAGCGGTGGCATGGTCAAGCGCGCCGGACTGGCGCGGGCCATGGCGCTGGATCCGGAGGTGCTGTTCCTGGACGAACCCACCTCCGGACTCGATCCCACCAGCGCCGGGGCGTTCGACGAGCTGGTGCTGCGCTTGAAAGAATGGCTGGGCTTGACGATTATGATGGTCACCCACGATCTGGACTCCCTGTGGAGGGTCGCTGACCGGGTTGCCGTGCTTGGAGACGGGCGACTGCTGGCGGTGGGCACCATGGAGGAGTTGTCACAGGTCGCGCACCCGCTGGTGCGCGAATATTTCGAAGGCCCGCGCGCGCGCGCGGCGCGGGACTCGCGATGGAATCCAGAGTAAGTTATATCGTCATCGGGCTGTTCGTGCTGGTCTTCGGGGCCGCCGGCGTCGTGCTGGGTATGTGGCTGGCTTTCGGTGACCTGGGCCAGGACTACCGGACCTATTACGTTTACATGAAGGAATCGGTCTCCGGCCTGTATGTGGATGCGCCCGTGAAGTACAAGGGCGTGGAGGTCGGCAAGGTCAGCGACATCGAGATTGCCCCGGAGAATCCTCAGCAGGTGCGCCTGACCCTGGAGATACAGGCCAAGGTGCCCATCAAGCAGAACACGGTGGCCATCCTGTCGGTGCAAGGCCTCACCGGCGTTGCCTTCGTGGACCTGACCGGCGGCAGCGCCGACTCTCCACCGCTTACCGCCAAGACGGGCCAGACCTATCCGGTAATCAAGAGCGGCCCCTCATTGTTCGTGCGCCTGGACAAGGCGGTATCGGAAATGCTCACTAACGTGAACGCGCTGGCGAAGGATGCCCACGAGCTGCTCAATTCCAACACCCGTGAGTCCATACAGCAGACGCTCAGCCACATTTCCACACTGACGGCGGAGGTCGCCCAGCACCAGAAGAGCCTGGGCAGTGCGCTGGACAGTGCGGCAAGAACCATGCAGAACACCGCCAAAGCCAGTGCAGCGCTGCCCGGGTTGGTGGATCAGGTTCATCAGAGCGTCGCCGCACTGAACAGCATGGCACGGAACATCAGCGCAACCAGCGAAGCCGTGCGGGGCGCGGTGAAAAGCGGCTCCGGAGAGCTGAAGACCTTCGGCCACCAGACCCTGCCCCAGGTGAACCAGCTGCTCAACCAGCTGCAGCAATTGACCGGCAGCCTTCAGCAACTGACCCACAAGCTCCAGGAGCAGCCTCAGGTGCTGATCTACGGCAACCAGCCCCCAGCGCCCGGGCCGGGAGAATGACATGAGGCTGGAGAGGAACGGTACGTCAATGAACCGGTTTGCGAGTTGCGCGCGGCTGTTTCTGACCGGCCTGTTGCTCGCCGGGCTGAGTGCATGCTCGGTGCTGCCCAAGCCCAAGCCCGGCAACGTCCATCAATATCTGCTGGAGTCTCCCGCCGTCGCCGGGCAGGTGCCGGCCGCTGCCCACGGGCCGGTGCTGGTGGTGGCGCCGCCCCAGGCCGAGGCGGCGCTGAATACGGCGCGTATGGCCTACGTCACGCGCCGCTATGGCATTCGGTATTTTGCGCACAACCGGTGGGTGGCCGCGCCGGCCCATATGCTGGAGCCGCTGATGATCTCGGCGCTGCAGGCCAGCGGGGGGTTCGCGGCGGTCATGGCGCAGCCGGCCAGCACGCCGGCACAGCTGCGTCTGGATACCACACTGATCCGGTTCCAGCAGGACTTCACCGTTCAGCCCAGTCGGTTGGAAGTGACCCTGCGAGCCCGTTTGACCGACCTGAGCAGTCAGCGCGTGCTGGCCACCCGGGTCTTCCATGTCAGCCGCCCGGCGGCCAAGGCCGATCCCTATGCGGGGGTGGTGGCCGCCAATGAAGCGGTAAAGACCCTGCTCAAGCAGTTGACGCAGTTCTGCGTCGAGCACGGCGGTGGTGGAAATCAGTGACGACGACGCCAGCCCATCCCGGCAGAGCCGTTGAGTGATGTTGGCGAATATCCGCATCGTACTGGTGAGTACCAGCCACCCGGGCAATATCGGGGCGGTCGCGCGGGCCATGAAGACCATGTGCCTCGAGCAGCTCTATCTGGTCGGACCCAAGACCTACCCCAGTGCCGAAGCCACCGCCCGCGCTTCGGGTGCCGATGACCTGCTGGCCCAGGCGCGGGTGTGCGACACCCTGGATGAAGCGCTGGCCGGCTGCTCCCTGGTGGCCGGCGCCAGTGCCCGCTCGCGGGCCATCCCATGGCCGCTGATCGACCCCCGGGACTGTGCCGACCGGCTCGCCGCCCGCAGTGAAGCGGGGCCGGTGGCGCTGGTGTTCGGCCGGGAACAGTCCGGTTTGAGCAACGAGGAGCTGGACCGCTGCCAGTTGCTGGTGCAGATCCCGAGCAACCCGGAGTACGGCTCGTTGAATCTGGCGGCGGCGGTCCAGGTGCTGGCCTACGAGTTGCTGCAGGCCCACCGTGGCGGCCCTCGGGATGCGGACGGGGCGTCCACGGAGCATCCGCCGGCCACGGCGGACGAGTTGGAAGGCTTCTACCGCCATCTGGAGCAGACCCTGGTGGCCCTGGAGTTTCTCGATCCGGACAATCCCCGTCATTTGATGCGGCGGTTGCGGCGGCTCTATCATCGCGCTGCGCTGGACCGGAACGAGGTCAACATATTGCGCGGTATCCTGTCGGCCATCGAGCACAAGAGCTGAGACGGCCGACCCGTGCCGGCGCACGTAGCCCGTCCATGACAGCCGGTCAATACCCCAGTATAATGCTAAAGATTATGCCGGCGACGGATGCGTCGTTCGTTATTTTTTAAATACAACCGGTTAAGTATTGCGCGTCCATGTTTGAGCACTTGCGTGAAGACATCAAATGCGTTTTCGGTCGCGATCCGGCGGCGCGCAATACGTTTGAAGTGCTCACCACCTACCCGGGTCTGCACGCGGTCTTGTTGCACCGCCTCAGCCATCGCCTCTGGAATGCCGGGATGCGCTGGCCGGCGCGCTTTCTGTCGGCGTTCGCCCGTTGGTTTACCGGCATCGAAATCCATCCGGGTGCACAACTCGGTCGCCGCTTCTTCATCGATCATGGCATGGGCGTGGTCATCGGCGAGACGGCCCAGATCGGCGACGATTGCACGCTGTATCACGGCGTCACCCTGGGCGGTACCACCTGGGAGAAGGGCAAGCGCCACCCCACCCTCGGCAACGATGTGGTCATTGGCGCCGGCGCCAAAGTCCTGGGTCCGATCACCATCGGCGACGGGGTGCGCATCGGGTCGAATTCGGTGGTTCTGAAGGACATCCCGGCAGGGGCGACGGTGGTAGGCGTGCCGGGCCATGTGGTCACCCGCCGGGGCGAACAGGACCAGCGCCGTGCGGATATCGCCCGCAAAATGGGGTTCGACGCCTACGGAACGACCCGCGATATGCCGGACCCGGTTGCCCATGCGGTCAACTGCATGTTGGACCACATTCACGTGATGGATCGGCGTCTTGAGGAAATGTGCGGCGCGATCAAAGTGTTGGGGGCAGAGGTCGGAGAGGCCGAACTGCCGGATCTGCAGGCCTGTGAGCTCAATTCCGCCGCCCCCATCGAGGGTGTGGATGAGGCTGGACCGGACGCGGGCGCGGCTAAGCCGGACCGGGATAATTCTTGACTGTTTTAGTAGGGTATGGCATCTTTAGTTAAAATATTCAGTGGGTAGTGGATTATCACATGAAGTTGACCACGAAAGGACGGTATGCGGTGACAGCGATGCTGGATTTGGCTTTCCACGGCAAGGAAGGCCCGGTGTCCCTGGCGGACATTGCCCGCCGTCAAGGTATTTCCCTCTCCTACCTGGAGCAGCTGTTCACACGCTTGCGCAAGGAGGGGCTGGTGACCAGTACCCGGGGGCCGGGCGGAGGCTACACCATGAGCCGCCCGGCGGATCGTATCGCGGTGGCCCAGGTGATCAGTGCTGTGGACGAGAGCGTTGATGCCACGCGTTGCGGTGGCCTGTCCAACTGCCAGAACGAGCAGCAGTGTCTGACTCATGACCTGTGGACGGACCTGAGCCGGCAGATTTTCAACTTCTTGAACGAAATTACTCTTGGGCAGCTCATGCGGCGCAGCGGCGTGCAGGAAGTGGCGCTACGCCAGGACGCCAGCATGAAGCAGTCGGGGCTGGAGGATCTGAACAGCGCCAGCCCCGGCGCGTAGCCGCCCTGCAGCCGCCGGGCTTCCCGCCGGCGGCTGGCTCCGAGCGACAGCCGTGACGGCTCCTGTGCAGCCGTGGCGGCTATTGGGTTTGGGACTGCGAACTGGTGAACAAGGCAATGAGCGTACAGGTACCGATATATCTGGATTATTCGGCGACGACGCCGGTGGACGATCGGGTGGCGGAGACGATGTGCCGCTATCTGAGCCGTGAGGGTGTGTTTGGGAACCCGGCCTCGCGCTCGCACGTGTTCGGGTGGCAGGCCGAGGAGGCGGTGGAGCAGGCGCGGGCGAACGTGGCGGCGCTGGTGGGGGCCGATCCGAAGGAGATCATCTGGACGAGCGGGGCGACCGAGTCGGACAACCTGGCGATCAAGGGGGCGGCGCACTTTTACCAGAAGAAGGGCCGTCACCTGGTGACGGTGAAGACCGAGCACAAGGCGGTGCTGGACACGATGCGCCAGCTCGAGCGCGAGGGTTTCGAGGTGACGTACCTGGAGCCGCAGGCGGACGGGCTGGTGGATCTGGGCAAGTTCGAGGCGGCGCTGCGCGAGGACACGACGGTGGCCTCGGTGATGCATGTGAACAACGAGATCGGGGTGGTGCAGGACATTGCCGCGATCGGGGAGATCTGCCGGTCGCGGGGTGTGGTGTTCCACGTGGACGCGGCGCAGTCGGCGGGCAAGGAGCCGATCGACCTGTCGGCGCTGAAGGTGGATCTGATGTCCTTTTCGGGCCACAAGGTGTACGGGCCGAAGGGGATCGGGGCGCTGTATGTGCAGCGCAAGCCGCGGGTGCGCCTGGAAGCGCAGATGCACGGCGGCGGCCACGAGCGGGGTCTTCGCTCGGGGACGCTGGCGACCCACCAGATCGTGGGGATGGGCGAGGCGTTTCGGATCGCGCGCGAGGAGATGGCCGAGGAGAACGCGCGGGTGCGGGGTCTGCGCGAGCGGCTGTGGGCGGGGCTGTCGCAGATCGACGAGGTGTACCTGAACGGGGACCTGGAGCGCCGGGTGGCGGGGAACCTGAACGTGAGTTTCAATTTTGTGGAAGGCGAGTCGCTGATCATGGCGCTGCGGGACATCGCGGTGTCGTCGGGCTCGGCGTGCACCTCGGCGAGCCTGGAGCCGTCGTACGTGCTGCGGGCGCTGGGGCGCAACGACGAGCTGGCGCACAGCTCGATTCGCTTTTCGCTGGGCCGGTACACGACGGCCGAGGAGATTGACTACGCGGTGGAGCTGATCAAGGAGAAGGTGGCGAAGCTGCGGGCGATGTCGCCGCTGTGGGAGATGTACCAGGACGGGGTGGATCTTGAGAGCGTGCAGTGGGCGGCGCACTGAATCCAAAGGGCAAAAGGTGTTAAGGAGAGAGTCAGATGGCATACAGTGACAAGGTGCTGGACCACTATGAGAATCCGCGCAACGTGGGCGCGTTCGACAAGGGCGACGGCCATGTGGGCACGGGGATGGTGGGCGCGCCGGCGTGCGGGGATGTGATGAAGCTGCAGATCAAGGTCAACGAGCAGGGCGTGATCGAGGATGCGCGCTTCAAGACCTACGGCTGCGGCTCGGCGATCGCCTCGAGCTCGCTGCTGACCGAGTGGGTGAAGGGCAAGACGCTGGACGAGGCCGGCCGGATCAAGAACACGGACATAGCCGAGGAGCTGGCGCTGCCGCCGGTGAAGATTCACTGCTCGGTGCTGGCCGAAGACGCCATCAAGGCCGCCATCGCCGACTACCAGGGCAAGTCCGGCAGCGG
>DATFML010000368.1:0-2242 GCA_035266965.1 Gammaproteobacteria bacterium | reverse complement strand
CGGAGAGCATGGAGCGCAGACCCGAGAAATGTCCGAACCGCATCAGGGCGACGGTCAGGGGCCAGCGCAGCGCGGCACAGAACGGACAGAACTCCGCCCCCACATAGATGACCCGGCTCTTTGCAGGCGGGTGGGCGGGTTCGTAATGAATCAGCTGCAGTGTGTTCGAGTCCGAGGCAGGTGCCTTGGTGACCTGCAGACCCTGTTTCGCAGCCTGGCGCAGCTGTTTGACAATGCCGGCGGGAAGCGGCTTGTCGACCGTCAGGCCGGCTGCCGCGGCGGGCGTCGCCGGCTGGACGACCGCCAGCAGCGCCAGGACAGCGAGATGGAACAACCCTGCATGCCGCTTCACAATCCCATAACCTCCCTGCGTTTGATCGATTCCGACCGCCGGCGTCGGCGGCTGACGGCACAATCATGCCGTGCCACTGCGCGGCTGGCAACCGCATGGACCCGGCCGCAATGACCGTTGGTCTGCGCCCGTTTGTCTCGGGCCCGGTCACCGCGACTATTATCGACAGTATCGCCGGCTGAATCCTCTCACGACAGGTAACAGGAGACATTGGCGGGGAGACGAAGCCCACGAGAGATGCCGTCTGCAGGCGACCGGACTCCCGACGCGGAGCCGGCCGCTTGCGGATGGGCACTCTGCAACCGACCCATGCTTGCGACACGACCCGGAGCACACGTCCATGCCCGACACCGATCCGGTAACGCCGGAAGTCATCGCACCGCCCCCTGCTCTCTACCTTGGAACCCTGGCGGCGGGACTGGTCTTGGGGGTCATCCAGCCTCTGCCCGTGTTTTCCGCGCCGGTGCTCCTGCGGGGGCTCGGAATACTGATCCTGGCGGTTGGCGCGATAGTGATACGCTGGGCCTTTGTCACCACGCAGCGCACCCGGGCCAACGTCGCCCGCGGCGACAGACCCGCAGCGCTGGTTGTCAGGGGACCGTTCCGGTTTTCCCGCAATCCCGTCTACGTGGGAATGACGGCGCTGTATCTGGGTGGGGCGTTTCTGGCCAACTCCGTATGGATGCTTTTCCTGCTGGTGCCGCTGCTGGTGATCATGCACTGGGGCGTCATCGTTCGCGAGGAGCGATTCCTGGAGAGGCAGTTCGGGGATGCGTATCTGCTGTACAAGAGCGTGACGCCAAGGTGGCTGTAGGAACCGCCGGGCAGTTCGATCGGGCGCCCCTCGCTGAGGAGCCTCGGTGCCGGCAGGCGCAGCCTTGACGCGTCGTTGGGAGGGAAAATCCGGTCCCCACCCCGGCGGGGCCAGGGAGCCTCTGCACAGGCTGCTGAAGCGGCGGTCACCGCGTTGCAGGGACGCTCGGATTGCTCATTGACGGTATGTAAGCTGCGCTTCCCCGCTCCTTTGCGCCTTGTGATCGTCTCCTTGATCGACTGTGCAGGGGTTCCCCAGTGGTCCATGCGGAAAATACTGTGCCTTTCAGCCGATCCACAAGCCGCATCGGCAAGGCGCACGAGCGCCGGACTGGCCGTTGCCAATTCAAGCGAGTGCAACGCGGCCGAGGGGGCTTGTGGGCCGGCCCGAAGGGAGCCCCGCTAAGTGGCCAATGCCGCGTTGCGCCGCTTGGAAAGGGCCTGCCATTCCCTGCGCAGCGCGCCTTGGCTTGGCCCCTTAGCGGGGCTCTGAAAGACACACTATTTGCCGCATGGACCACTAGCGGGCGGCGGAGCCGAGTTTGCGCAGCTTGGGATGGCTTATTTCGTTGTGGGCGAAACTGCCGGGTGCGCCGGGCGCGGGCGCCTGGGCGGCATGGGAGGGCACGGCCGCCCGGCTGCCGGGTATGGGCTCATCCCAGTTGCTGAGCTCCAGGTGGATCACCAGCCAGAAAAAGGCGCCTGCCGCACACACCATCGCCACGATCCGAAATCGTCTCCTGTTCACGTGTGGTCTCATCCGCTTGGAAACATGGGTCCGGCGCCTTTGCAGGACCAGGGCGCCGGGCGTTGCAGTCCAGTTGGACAACATGTTCGGCCTCTGAGTGCCGGAAAAATTCCAATCCGGCTGACAGAGAGCCCGGGGCACGCTATGACGAAGCCAGCTACAGGCAACGGGGCGGCTTGAGGCGTGCGCGGCGGCGAGCATCGAGGCACGCCGCGCGCCGGCTTGGCAATCCGGGCGGGCGGTGATAGCCGGATGGTTGCACCCGTAGAGACCGACGCGACAGCCGGCGGAATCACGGCCCTGCTGCCACAGTGCCGATTCCAGCAGGG
>DATFML010000367.1:0-2350 GCA_035266965.1 Gammaproteobacteria bacterium | reverse complement strand
TGTCCATGACCCCGAAGCTGCACCGACACGACCCTGTGACCACCGGGCAAATCAATGACCCGGGTACGATCGGATGACCACGACTTGCGGTTATAGAACCAGTGGCCGTAGGTCAGCAGATCGTGCTGCCCGTGGGGAATGCCCAGGTAGACGGCGCGCAGCAGATCCACGCGGGCACCCTGCTGGTCGTAGGCCGCCGTCTGAAGCATGCTGGCCGAGCCAAATGACGCGCCGAGCGGGTTCGGCCGGCCATTGACGCGCTGCCAACCGGGCACCTCGGGGGCGGTCGCGGTCGCGCTAGCCGGAGCCTTGCCGGTATCGCTGCCCTTGATCCACAGGCTCGCCAGCAGAGGCCCGGCGGCCAGACATGCCAGAGCCAGCACGGCCGGGAGCATGGCTGAACGCCGCCTTGCCCCGTTCGCGGAGTCGACCGCCGTTACGGCCCCGGCCGGCGCCTCGCGCCAGTGCCAGCCGGCCAGGAAAAGCAGAACGAGCACGGTGCCAAAAAACTGCCAGCCGAAAATCTCGTGATCCGTCCCGCTGGCATATTGCAAGCCGAATGTCTCGCCGATCAGGATGGTGAAATAGACTCGCAAGCCATTGGCCACGATCGGCACGATCAGCGCCGCCCCAACAAAGATGAGGCGCCGCCTCCAGCGTCTGTAGAACAGGTGGGCGTAGAGCGTGCCCAGCGCCCCGCAGGCAATGAAAAACTTGATGCCGCTGCAGGCCTGGGCCACGTGCCAGGTTTCGTGGGGCGTACTGATTAAATGGTGGTCGAGGAGTACGGGGATATTTGTGAGCTGCAAAAAGAACACGCTGATGTGGGCTGTCACCGTTTGCAGGTGTCCTACCAGCGTATCGCCCACGGGCAGAGGAAGCGCGAAAAACAGGTAAGCAAGCGGAAACAGCAAAGCCCTGGCCATGCTGAACCCGTATACGGCGATCACCAGCAGCGGCAGGGACGCAATCAGTGCGAACTGCTGCACCAGGTTGACAGCCACCAGATAGCCCAGCAGCCAGAGTCCGCTTACCGCGCCCAGCCCGACGGCGCCCGACCAGGACGGTCGGACCGGCACTGAGCCGAGGCTGTGCCTGCGTGCTGCCACCAGAAAGAGCGAAACGGGGAAGATCAGGAATGCGTATTGAAAGGTGCCGTCGTGAGCCCAGACATGGACCAGGGAATGAACCGATGGCCAGTACAGTGTCAGCAGCACCACGAGACCGGCGGCAAAAGCCGCGTGGGCGACCCATTTGCGGCCGGTGCCCGTGACCACGCCGGCAGCGGCGGTCATGCCGGATCTCCCGTCACGAGGTGTCGCGCTAGCGCACCGCCCGACGCGGTGCCGCCCTCAAGCAGGCAGGCGAGGCGCTCGACCGAGGCCGCCCAGCCGTGATTGCGTTGCACGAAGCGACGTCGGACTCCCTGTTGCGGTTCCGTGGTCCCATCAAGGTGCCCTATGGCCGCTGCTGCCAGCACTTCCGGGTCATCGCTGACGGTATCCAGTCCGGCGGGATAGGCCCCGATTCCGTCGATCGCCTGGGGCGTTGCCAGCAACGGCCTGTCCATTGCCAGGCCTTCCAGGACCTTGTTCTGCACGCCGCGCGCGATGCGCAGCGGCGCGACCACGGCGCGTGCGTGTGCGAGCCAGGGCCGTACGTCCTCCACCCTGCCCGTGACCGCGACCCCCGGCAACCGCTCGAGACGACGGACCGCCTGGGTCGGGCGGTGCCCCACGACGGTAAAACGGGCCCGACCGATCCTGGCCCTGATCCGCGGAAACACCTCGTGCGCAAACCAACGGACCGCGTCCGCATTGGCCGCGTAATCCATGGCGCCCGTGAAGACCAGCGCCGGGGCGCCGTCGTAGGGGTCGCGGTAGTCGCGCCGTGGGTCGAAGTAGTCGCAGTCAACGCCGTTGCCCACCACTTCGACCTTGGGTGCGTCGGGCACGCGCGAAAGGAACAGCCGGGCCTCGGAGTCGGATACGAACACGTTTGCGTCAAACGCGCGGGCGAACCGGCCCTCGGCCGCCAGCATGCGCCGTGCCTCCCTGCGATAGAGCCATCGAAGCTCGGGCCGTGAGTGGACTGCATACTGCCGCCATTTCTCGGAGTCCGCGTCCACGAAGTCCATGATGCGCCGCACGCCGCGCAGCGACGGTACCAGCGCATAGGGCGCCATGCCCGAAGAGAACGCCAGGACTGCCCGGAAAGACACCCGATTGGCGAGTGCATCCACCCATTGGTGCAGCGCTGTGTTGCGATAGCTCGCCAGTGTCAGCGCCTCATGGCGCACCAGGGCTCCCGGCGCCTTTGCAACGCGCTGGTACCCGCGCAGGCGCAGAAA
>DATFML010000366.1:0-4728 GCA_035266965.1 Gammaproteobacteria bacterium | reverse complement strand
GACAGGGCCTGCTCGACACAGCCCTGCACGGTGCGGCTGCCCGGCTGACTCTGCCAGCCCGAGAAGGCGGTACCGTCATATTCGATGCCGGCTGCGATGCGCATGGGTTCGTCGGGAGCGGCTACCACTGTTGGAGGCGCGCGGCCTGGTGAAGGCGCCGATAGTAGCAGACGGCGACCGAAGCGGTCAGGCGAGTTGCCAGAACAGCCCCGCCATAAGCAGCGGATAGAGCCATTGATAGAGGGGTGCCGGCTGCCCGGCCGGCGCGCTGATCCAGCCGGTGGGCTGCCGTTCCGCGTGGCCGAGCACGGCCGAAAACGCACCGGCCGTGGTCCCGGCGATGCGGCTCGCGATCCGGCCCCGGGTGCGGCCGGCGCGGACCGCCTCGCGAACCAGGTCCTGCACTTCGGGCACGGCGTGAAGGGTCAGCACCATACGGGCTGCCAGGCGTTCGTGGGGAATGCCGATGCGGGCCAGGGGCCGGGTAAGGCGGTTCACGGCGGCAAGCAACTGGTCGCGACTGGTCACCCCCAGCAACAGGTGAACGGCCGCCACCATCAATACCAGCGCCAGACTGCGTGCACCGCCTTCGGCCAGGCCCTGCCAGGTGGGCGAGTAGCCGCCGAAAACCGACAGTACCGGGGTTCCCGGGGTAAACCAGCCGTACAGGATCAGCAGGGAGAGAAGCAGCCAGCGTATGCGGCGCAGCAGGCCGACCAGCCGACCGCCAACGCCCTCGTGGGTGAGGATAAAACCGAGCAAAACAAAGGTGCTGCCGGCAATCAACTGGCCGGGATGGGCTCCGGCCACGCCGGCCGCGAACACCAGCAGGGTGACTATGCGTACGGTGGGATGCAGCGCCGGCCTCCGATGGGCCAGTTCAGGGAAAACGGCCCGCCCCGAAGGGCGGGCGTGGAATCAGGCCAGTTCGGCCAGCAGTGTACGCGCTTCCTCCTGCTGGTCGCCGTTGCCTTCCTGGCGGACCTCCTCCAGGATGCTGCGCGCACCGTCGGGATCGCCCATATCCAGATAGGCCCGGGCCAGATCCAGTTTGGTGCCCACTTCATCGACATCCGACAGCAGGCCTTCGCTCTCGTCAGCCTCGCCCTGCTCATCCGTATCGGCCTCGCCCAGCTCGGGCAGCGATCCCAGGTCCAGGTCCAGGCCCACTTCGTCCAGGGTGGTGGTGTCAGCGGACGCGGATTGCTCCGAAGCCGGAGCCGTCAGGTCGGCATCGAACGCCATGTCCAGCGCGTCCCCCGCGGCGGCGGTGTCGACAGCCTCCCCGCCCTGCTTGCCGCGGTCCGCGTCGCTGTCGCCGTCCAGGTCGAAATTCAGGACCTGGGACAGGTCCGCATCGGCATCAGCATCGGCCTTGGGTTCCTCGCTGTCCAGATTGAACTCCAGGTCTTCCATGTCCGCATCTGAGCCTGCCGAGGGCGCAGCCAGGTCGTCGCCCAGATCGAAGTCGAGGTCGAAATCGAGACCGTTGTCCGCTTCGTCCGTCTCGGCGGCTTGCGGTTGTTCAACCTCGGGCTCCGCTGCGTCGACGTCCGGCACCGCCGCCATCAACTCCGGGGCCTCCAGCTCGTTGGTGGTCTCGTCGCCGGCTTCCGATGCATCGCCCTGCGGCATGACCATGTCCAGGGTGGGCTCCTCCGAAGCCTCCTCGGCCACGCCCGAGCCGTACAAGGGATTGTCGGGGCTGATCTCGCGGCCCATGTCCGCCACCCGGCTCCAGAGCGGATCGTCCTGGTTGTCCAATCGGGCCAGGAAGGCTTCGGCCTGGCCGTCGAACGCGGGGGCGTTCTGGGCGGCGTGGTAGATTTCCAGCAGCTTCATGTGCAGGTCATTGCGCTCGGGTGCGTTCTTGAGCGCTTCGGTGACCAGCTCCTCGGCCTGCTGGTAGCGACCGTAGGCCAGATAGACGTCGGCCTCGGCCAGCGGGTCGGCTTCGCCTTCGCTCTGAATGGCGTCCATGTCGCTGACCGCGAAGTCGCTCAGCAGGGACGACTCGCCCGCACCGCCGTCGCTGCTGTCGGTGGTGGAATCCGCCACCGCAGCGGCGGCGTCCCCGTCGGCGCCGTGCCCCGCACCGGCCTGCTCGGCCGCCAGGATGCTCTCCTGGAACTCGGTCATGGTCATGCGACGGCGACGCATGGAGACCCAGCCCAGCAACAGTACGAGCAGCGTACCGGCCCCACCCAGACCGACCATCATCGGATTCTCGAGCAGCTCATCCCAAATGCTGAGCTGCGGAGCCGGCGGCGTCGGTGCGACATGGTGTGTCGGAGCCGGCTTGGGCGCCGCCGACGGCGTCGGCTTGGGCTGTTCCGCGGCCGGCGGCGCCGGTACCGGCGATCCGTTTGCAGGCTTCGCCGACGCTTCGGGCTGCGCCGACCCTTCGGGTTTGGCGGGTGCTTCGGGTTTCGCTGCGCTGTCCGTCGCGGCGGCGTCAGTGGGGCCCGCCGGCGCACCGGCAGTGGGTGCGTTCGACTGGGCTTGCGTCCCACTGGCGTCCGGAGCTCCGGTGGCGGCAGCCGCAGCCGGCGCGGGCGTGGCGGCGCCGGTCCCCGCCGCAGCGCTCTGGCCTTGCAGTTGCGCCAGCTTGCCGTCGCGCATCTCGATCAGGTGGTGCATGGACTGCACCTGCTTCTGCAGCTGGGCAACCTGGGACTGCAGTTGCTCGGTCTGGTGGCGCTGGGCTGCCGCCGCCGCCAGCGCGCTGTCGAGCTGCTTGCGCAGAGAGGCCACGTCGTCTCCGGCCGCGGCCGTCGCCGTGCCGGTCGCACCGCCCGCTGAACCGGTACCTCCGGCTGCCCCTTGAGCTTGCTGATCCGACTCGGGAGCCAGCAGCTTGAGGTGCCCCCCCGAAGCCTGGCTGGCGGCGGGTTTGGTACTGGCCTGGCGCTCGACCTTGCCGGTGTTGTTACGTGCTTCGCGCCAGACGGTGTTCTGCTGAGCGACCTGCGCACGGGCCTGGGTCCGGCTCATCGACACCATGTCGGAGCGGTCCGGAACCCGGAGCACATAGCCGGCTTTCAGACGGTTGATGTTACCGCCGTAGAAGGCGTCGGGGTTGGCACGCAGCAGAGCCAGCATGGCCTGCTCCCGGGTCACCCGATCATCGGGACGGACCTCACCGGCGATTTTCCAGAGGGTATCGGTACGCTTGGTGGGACCGTATTGACCACTATGGGCCTGGTCGCCGGCGGCGGCCGCAGCCTGCGACATGGTGGGCGTGCCGGAGGCCGGCGCGGAAGACGCGGACGCGGCGTGCGGCTGGTGCGCGGCGGTGCCGGTCGCCGGTGCCGATGCGGGCGGCGGCGCCGCATGGGCCATGAACGTCGGCGGGTTGATCAGAACGGTGTACTCTCGCATCAGCTGGCCGCCGCTCCAGTCCACCTCCAGGACGAAATCCAGGAACGGCTCGCGAATCGGCATGGGCGAGCTGATGTGAATGAAAGCGGCGCCATTCGGGCGCTTGACGACCTTGAAGTTCAAGCGTGTCAGCAGCATCGTGCGCTGTACGCCCGCCTGCTGAAAGGCGGCGCTCGGAGCCAGTGACACCCGCAACTGGCTCAGATCCTGCGAACTGCCCGAAAGCAGCTCCACGTCCGCATTCAGTGGCTGGTTGAGCCCGGAGTGCAGCTTGATGGGCCCGAGGCCCAGTGCGTATGCCTGCGTCGATGCCGTTGCCAACAAGCCCGCCAGGGCCAGTCTCCTGTACATGTCTTATCCCCTTGTGGCCGCTACGCCCACAGCCCGCCGCGAACCCCCCGGCTCCGCTGCTCGGGACGGATCCCTTTTGCAACCGGAAACTGCGTCTGCTGTGTGCGCCAACTTAGACTCACAAATACTCTTGGATCAGGATTTCGGCTATCTGAATACTGTTCAGCGCCGCGCCTTTGCGGACATTATCGGCAACCACCCACAAATCTAAACCTCGCGGGTGAGAGATGTCTTCGCGAATGCGGCCGACGTATACCGGGTCGTGGTTGGCTCCCTCGGTGACGGCCGTCGGATAGCCGCCGTCGCGATGTTCGTCCATGACCACCACGCCCGGCGCCTTGGCCAGCAGCTCGCGGGCGGCGTCCGCCGTGAGCTTTTCACGGGTCTCGATGTGCACGGCCTCGGAATGCCCGTAGAACACGGGCACGCGCACCGCCGTGGGATTCACGCGGATGGCCGGATCTTCCAGGATCTTGTGGGTCTCCCAGACCATCTTCATCTCTTCCTTGGTGTAACCGTTGTCCTGGAACACGTCGATCTGGGGCAACGCATTGAAGGCGATCTGTTTGGGATAGACGTGGCATTCCGCCGGCTTGCCGTTGAGCAGCTGCGCGGTCTGGCGGGCAAGCTCCTCGATGGCTTCCTTGCCTGTCCCGGACACCGCCTGATAGGTGGCCACGTTGATACGTTCGATTCCCACCGCATCCTGAATGGGCTTGAGGGCGACCATCATCTGAATGGTGGAGCAGTTGGGGTTGGCGATGATCCCGCGCGTCGTATAGCGGGCAATGGCGTGCGGATTGACCTCCGGCACCACCAGCGGAATGTCGTCGTCGTAACGATACTGGGACGTGTTATCGACCACCACACAACCGGCGGCGGCCGCTTTGGGCGCGTATTCCGCCGACACCGATGCCCCGGCGGAAAACAGGCCGATCTGGGCCTTGGAGAAGTCGAATTCAGCCAAATCACCGATGGTCAGCTGCCTGCCCTTGA
>DATFML010000365.1:0-14383 GCA_035266965.1 Gammaproteobacteria bacterium | reverse complement strand
CGGCATCACCATCCTGGCCAAGAACACCGCCATCCGCTGGGGGGACTATCGCATCAACATCGTCGACACCCCCGGACATGCCGACTTCGGCGGCGAGGTGGAGCGGGTACTGTCCATGGTCGATTCGGTGCTGCTGCTGGTGGACGCGGTGGACGGCCCCATGCCCCAGACCCGTTTCGTGACCCAGAAGGCGCTGGCCCGCGGCCTGCGGCCCATTGTCGTCATCAACAAGATCGACCGCCCCGGCAGCCGCCCGGACTGGGTGCTCGACCAGACCTTCGATCTGTTCGACCGCCTCGGCGCCACCGACGAGCAGCTCGATTTCCCGGTGGTCTACGCCTCGGCCCTGCAGGGATACGCAGGCACCGACCCCCATGTGGACAGCGGCGACATGACACCGCTGTTCGAAGCGATCGTCCGACATGTACCGGTGCCCGATGTGGACCCCGACGGTCCTTTCCAGATGCAGGTCAGCCAGCTCGACTACAACAGCTACGTGGGCGTCATCGGCATCGGACGCATCACCCGCGGCCGCATCCGCAGCAACAGCCCGGTGGCCATCGTGGACCGGGACGGCAACCGACGCAGCGGCCGCATGCTGCAGATCCTGGGGTTCCTGGGGCTGGAACGCATCGAGGTGCCCGAAGCCCAGGCCGGCGACATCATCGCCTTCACGGGCATCGAGGAGCTGTACATTTCCGACACCCTGTGCGACCCGAAGCAGGTGGAGGCGCTGCCGGCACTGACCGTGGACGAACCCACCGTCAGCATGACCTTCCAGGTCAACAACTCGCCCTTCGCCGGCCGCGACGGCAAGTACGTCACTTCCCGCCAGATCCGCGAGCGCCTGCAGCGCGAGCTGCTGCACAACGTGGCCCTGCGCGTGGAGGACACCGACGATCCGGACAAATTCAAGGTTTCCGGCCGGGGCGAGCTGCACCTGTCGATTCTCATCGAGAACATGCGCCGCGAAGGCTACGAGCTGGGTGTGTCCCGTCCGGAGGTCATCCTGCGGGAAGTGGACGGGCAGTGGGAGGAGCCCTACGAACAGCTGACCGTGGATGTGGAGGAAGACCACCAGGGTACCGTGATGCAGAAGCTCGGCGAGCGCGGCGGTGAGCTCAAGGACATGGTGCCGGACGGCAAGGGCCGGGTGCGCCTGGACTACATCATGCCCTCCCGGGGCCTGATCGGCTTTCGCACCGAATTCCTGACCGCCACCCAGGGCACCGGCCTGCTGTACAGCGTCTACGACCACTACGGCCCGCTCAAGCGCGGCGACTTCGGTCAGCGCGTCAACGGCGTACTGATCGCCAACGGACCCGGCAAAGCCCTGGGTTATGCACTGTTCAATCTGCAGGATCGGGGACGGCTGTTCATCGATCCGGGCGAGGAAGTCTACGAAGGCATGGTCATCGGCATCCATTCCCGTGATAATGACCTGGTCGTCAATCCGCTGAAGGCGAAACAGCTGACCAACATCCGGGCGGCCGGGTCCGACGAAAACATACTACTCACCCCGCCGGTACGGATGAGCCTGGAACAGGCACTGGAATTCATCGACGACGACGAACTGGTGGAGGTAACCCCCCACTTTCTGCGCCTGCGCAAGAAACTGCTCAAGGAACACGAACGCAAACGGGCCTCCCGCGCCGCCTCCTGACCCTGCCCCTGTCAGCGGCCCGCGGCGAAGCCCCTGCGACGGAGCCGTGCCACCATGGCTACAAGCAAGGGTCGAGTCCTGATCGCGGACGACCAGTTCGCCGTCCGGCAGCTGCTGCGACTGATGCTGCAGGAAGACGGTTACGAAGTGGTGGGCGAGGCGACCAACGGCGAGTCCGCCCTGGAGATGTGCGACCGGTTGCGTCCGCAACTGCTGTGTCTGGACATATTCATGCCCCACAAGGACGGTATGGAGGTCCTGCAGCAGGTGCGGGTGGAGTACCCGCAGCTGAAAGTGCTGATCATCAGCGCCGAAAGCACGTCGGACCGGGTCAAGGAGGCACTGGCACTGGGAGCCGCCGGCTTCATCGTCAAGCCGTTCAACAGTGCGACGGTACTGGACGCCGTCGCGCAGGTCATGGTCTAGGAAGGCCCCGCCCAGACCGCTTGAACGGCGCTCACGGCGTTGCAGAGGTGGTCGGAACGCGCATTGACTGGCTGCAAGCCGAGCTTCCCGGCCCGTTTGCGCCTGGTGATCATCCGCTCGATCGACCGGGCCCGGGCGTCCCCGCGGGTCAGCGGTTCTCGTACACGGCCATGATCTGTTGCAGCTCCACCAGCACCTGCCCACGTTCCGCCCGGTTCAAGTCGGACGCCTGGGGCAGTTCGCGGTCGGCTTGCAGGGCTTCGATATAGCCCCAGACCGCCTGGCAGCCGTCGTTGCACAGCCGTTCAATGCAGCGCTCCACCTTGGTGTTGTCCATATCGTCCATCGGGTTCACCCGCCCCCCGTGCGTCCGCCCCGTATCCCGGCCCCGACCGCCGAGTGGTCGTGCCGATGCATGGTATCAGCGTCATCGCCGTGCGGCAGCCGTGCGGCCAACCACAGCCGCAGCCGCAGACCCGCTTCGGATGTGTAGCCCACCTCCACGAAACGTATCCGGCCCCGGGGACCGACAATGAAACTGGTGGGCACCGCCCGTACGCCGTAGCGCGAAGCGAGCACGCCATCGGGATCGGCCAATACCGGGTAGTTCAGGCCTTCACGGCGCATGTAGGCCCGCACCCGCTCGGCGGAGCCGTCCTGAAACGCGACGGTCAGCACGGCATGATCCCGGGCGATGGCGGCGATACTGCCCTGCTCCAGACGACAGACAGGGCACCAGGTGGCCCAGAAATGCACCAGCACGGGGCGCCCGTGCAGGGCGGCCAGGGAAACCCGCTGCCCGGACAACAGCCGTCCGGTCAGGGGCGGCGCCATCCCGCTGGCGGTGTCGCGCTGACGATAGGCCTGGATACCGACCACCACCGCAAGGATGACGGCCAATTCGAGCACCCAACGCCAACGCCGACGGGCCCTGCGTTTGCCGCCGCGACCGCTTTCCCCGCCGTCCACACCCATGGGCTGTACTCCGTGCTGTCTTCGACCCCGAGACTCGATTGAGAGGATTCCGGACCTGCGTCACAGAATCGACTCCGGCGCGCTTCTACGCTCGAGACGTACCACGGGGCAGACCGGCCCCGTCCACAGCGCGCGGGAGGTGCCATATGTACAAGATGCTCCGCCGACCACTGCGTATCGCCGGCCCCGCGCTGGCCCTGCTGCTGGGCGCCTGCTCCACTGTCACGCCACCCACCGATCACCAGCCCGAAGCCTCCTTCGAGCCGCTCGCCGAGCCCGCACCGTCTCCCTACAACCGCGTGGTCGCCTGGGTCCCGAAAGATCGGGCTCCCACCCGCGCAGCCGCGGCCGCGCTGGTACACGTGGCCCTCGGCAACGCCAAGACGAAAGCCCAGGCGAAACTGTGCCACAACAGCTGGGTCTTCGCAGGCAAGACCGTCGAAGCGATCGGCCCCCTGCCCGCCGATTCGCCGGCCCGGCTTGGCCACCGTCCCGCGTGGTTCTACCGCCTGAGCTGGCAGCCGCAGGCGGACGGCTGCCCCGGGGTGAGCACCCGGCGTTTCTACCGGACCATGGCCGGTCTGCTGCCCCGGTGGATGCACATGCAGGTGGCAAGCGCAATGCAGGTCGCCGGACGCGGACTGCGCTGAGCGGACGCTGCCACACCGACGGAGCGGGCCTGCGGCTCCGGCTCCCAAAGAGCGCGGTCCCTTTCAACGCAACAACGGAGTCGCTCAGATCTCGCCGTGGTGGGACAGTACCAGCGAGCGCAGCGTCTGCCCGTCCAGAGCCTCGCCGACCGCCCCATCCAATGTCGCCATGACCTCTTCCACCGGGGCCAGCTTCGGGACCCGCTCGTCGTTCAGCAACTGATTCTCCTCGGTCCTGCGCACCGCTTTCAGGAGCTCGAGCAGACCGATGGTTTCAATGTCCCGCGCCGGCAGGTAGGCGGGCGGGTCGTCGCCGGTAGTCACCACGTACCCGGCACGTTCCAGCTCCCCGAGGACCCGCTCCACCGCCTCCGGAGGCAGCGACAGGTGCTGCCCCAGGGTCTCCACCGACCAGGGCCTGCGGCTGTGATAGTGGTTGTAGCCGATGAGAAACATCAGGGTCAGGGCCAGACGCTCGCGCAGGCGGGGGCTCAGGGCGATGCGCACGCGCTGCATGGACAGATACTGCGGGTGCTGCACATAGAAGGTCAGCTGCGCCCCGAACAGCAGGATCAGCCAGCTCAGGTACAGCCATATCAACAGCAGCATGAGAATGGCGAAGCTGGAGTAGATGGCGGCGTAACGGGACGAGGACGCAATGAAGGCGGCAAACAGCCAGCCGGTGCTCTGCCAGAGCAACGCCGCGATCAGCCCTCCCGTGACAGCCGCGCCGACCCGCACCCGGGTGTTGGGCATGAAATGGTATATGAACGTGAACGCACCCCACACCAGCGCGTAGGGCACCAGCTCGCCGGCCGCCAGCAGGACCGCCCCCAGGGGCTGGATGCGCATCAGGTGCTGAACCAGCGTGTGGCTCATGACCGAGGCGGTGATGCCCATGGCCGTGAACACCAGCACCGGCCCGATCAGGATCACCGTGAGGTAGCTGGTGAAGCGGTGCCCGAAGCTGCGCAGGCGGTCGATACGCCAGACGAAGTTGAAGGACTGCTCGATCTTCTGCATCAGTGAGATCACGGTATAGATCAATACCGCCAGACCGACGGTACCGAGCACCCCGACCTTGACGTTTTCCACGAAGGCCATCACCCGATCGGCCACTTCCGTACCCTTGGCACCCAGTGGCGCCAGGAAGTTGTACAACAGCGGCTCGATCTGGTTGTGTACGCCGAATGCCTTGAGTACCGAGAAGGAGACCGCCAGCAGCGGCACGATGGACAGCAGAGTGGTGTAGACCAGCCCCATGGCCCGCAGGCCCAGCTCTCCGCTCATCAGCTCCCGTATCATGACGTAGAGCAATCTGGCGACGAAGATCAACCAGCGCCGGGTGGGCGGCAACGTCCGCACGTCCACTTCCCAAAGCACATGGATCCCCCGTCGATACAACTTGTCCCAAAGCTCGGTCATGGCATACTTGGCCCGTGGGCGGCCGGTTCGTTATGGTTAATGCAACTATAAAGCATCCGGCGCCGGGTTCCGACGCCGGCCTGTCATTCTTGGAGTCCGCCATCGACACGCAACGATTCATCGGTGCCGGCATCGTGCACCCCGGCCGGCCCGGGACCAGCCCGGCCTCTGCGGTCACCGCTGGCGGGGCGGGCCTCGCGGTATACCACTTCAGAGCCGTCCGGCAATCCAGCTCGCGCCGCGGCCATGGCTAAGCGCCACCGCTCCGGAACACCTGAGGTCACGGCCTTCGATCTGCAGCCGGGACGGATCGTAGCGCGCAAGTACGACATCCTGGCGCACCTGGGCACCGGCTGGGAGGGCGAGGTCTACCTGGTCCGCGAGCGCAGCACCGGCATCGAGCGCGCGGCCAAGTTCTTTTTCCCCCAGCGCAACCCGGGCGATCGCACGGCGACCCGCTACGCCCGCAAGCTCCACAAGCTGCACCATTGCCCCATCGTCATCCAGTACCACACCCAGGAGACCATCACCTGGAAGGGCATCCCCGTGACCTTCCTGGTCTCCGATTTCGTGGAGGGCGAACTGCTCAGCGACTTCCTTGCCCGCCAGCCGGGCAAGCGCCTGCAGGCCTTCCCTGCGCTGCATCTTCTCCACGCCCTGGCCAGCGGTATCGAATGCATCCACCAGATGCGCGAATACCACGGCGACCTGCACAGCGAAAACATCATCATCCAGCGCTACGGCCTGGGCTTCGACCTCAAACTCCTCGACCTCTTCCATTGGGGCGCGCCCCGTCCGGAGAACATCCACGATGACGTCATCGATCTGATCCGAATCTTCTACGAGGCACTGGGAGGGCGCCGCCATTACGCGCGCCTGCCCCCGGAGATCAAGGCGATCTGCTGCGGTCTGAAGCGCTCGCTGATTCTGAAGAAGTTCAAGACCGCGGGACAACTGCGGGAGTACCTGGAAACCATGCAATGGAACTGACGATGCCCCTTTCCGACATTCAGGAACCGGCTCTGTACCTCGAATGCGATCTTCAACAGGGCGAATCCCACCGCATTGCCGGCGGTCTCGCCGTCGCCTACTCCGCACGGGCCCCCGGCAAGACCACCGCCAACGAAGACAGCGTGGCCCTGATTCCCTGCGGCGACGAAGCCGGTGTGCTGGTGGTCGCCGACGGACTGGGCGGCATGCCCGCCGGCGAGCAGGCATCCGCCCTTGCCGTGCGCTGCGTGGCCGAGGCGCTGCGCGACGTCGATGCCAAGGCCGCCGGTCTTCGCGAAGCGATTCTCGACGGCATAGAACACGCCAATCAGGCTATCAGCGCCCTGGGGGTCGGCGCCGCCACCACGCTTGCGGTGGTGGAGATTCAGAACCGCGTTGTGCGGCCCTACCATGTCGGCGACTCCCTGATACTGATCACCGGCCAACGGGGCAAGATCAAACTGCAGGCGGTACCGCATTCGCCGGTGGGCTATGCCGTGGAAGCGGGTTTCCTGAATCCGGAAGAAGCCATGCACCACGCCGAACGCCATCTGATCTCCAACATGATCGGCACGCCGGACATGCGCATCGAGGTCGGCGCACCGGTTTCCCTTTCACCGCGCGACACGCTGGTACTCGCCAGCGACGGGCTCTCGGACAATCTGCACATCGACGAGATCGTTGCCCACGCCCGGTCAGGCGCATTGCCCAAGGCGTGCAAACAGCTTGTAGAAAGCTGTCAAACGCGCATGGCACAGCCCACGGGCGACCATCCTTCCAAACCTGACGACCTGAGCGTGATCCTGTTTCGGCTACTCACTTAGCGTCAGTTTATCGAGTTCGTTATTATATTCTCGACGTAATGCATTATTTTTTGTTAAAGTTTCGCCGACGCATGCCGTTATGTTGCGCGAAACGACGACAGATAGGGAGGAATTCCCCATGGCAGTGAAGAAGAAGACCGTGAAACGGAAGACGGCCACCAAGAAGAAGGCCGCTCCGAAACGCAAGACCGCAACCAAGAAGAAGGTTGCGCCGAAGCGCAAGACTGCAACGAAGAAGAAGGCGGTTGCCAAGCGCAAGACTGCGAAGAAGAAGGCTGCGCCCAAGCGCAAGACCGCCAAGAAGAAGGCGGCTCCGAAGCGCAAGACCGCCAAGAAGAAAGTGGCGGCCAAGAAGAAGAAGGCCGCCACCACCAAGAAGAAGGCGGTGAGAAAGAAGAAGGCCGCCACCAAGAAGAAGACCGCGACGCGCAAGAAAGCGCCGGTCAAGAAGAAGACCGCGAAGAAGAAGGCTGCGCCCAAGCGCAAGACCGCCAAGAAGAAGACTGCCAAGCGCAAGACTGCCAGCCGCCGTTGATCGGCGCTGGATGTCGCTTGTTGAAAGGCCCGCTTCGGCGGGCCTTTTGCTGTTCGGGCGCCGTGGCGGCGGCTCTCAGTACCCCAGCAGCCGCTCGTAGTCGGCGCGCAGCCGCGCCAGGCGCCGGCGCTGCTCGCGCCAGGCGTCCCGCCACGCCAGACCGGACTGCATCAACCCGCGGCACACGCTCAGCTGCCCCTCGATGTCTTCCAGATGCACGAACTCGGGCGCCGGGCCCTGCACGGCCCGGCAATCGGGACCGCCTTCGAAACCCTGATTGTGATAGTTACCCAACGGAATCGACAGGCCGATGGCCGGCAGGCCGAAGGCGGTGGCTGCGGTGGCTTCGCACGCGCCGCCGTCCATGATCCGGCGCTGATGGCGACCCGGCAGGGCCTGTTCGGCCACGTCGGAGAGCACCTTCAGGCCATCGGCGTCGAACACCGTGCGTCGATCGCCGAGACGCACCACGGGCCCCTGCCCGATCACCGCCCCCGGCAGTGTCCGCGACGCTTCCAGACTGACGCACACCAGAGGCCGGCTGGCACGGCGCCACCACCCCAGCTCCAGGTGCGCCACCGCACCGACAAAACCGACTTCTTCGCCGCGGGTCAGCAGGCCGAGAAACGGCACCCCCTTCCGACGCCGGCCGGAGAACAGTTGTCGGGCCGTCTCCATGATGCAATACACGCCCACCAGGTCGTCCGCCGCTTTGGTATAAAGCCGTTTCCCGCTCTTCCAGACCGGCGCCCGGAATGCGAAGCCGCCGTACAGGCGACGGGCCCGGTGGGCATCGTGCAGCGCGCTGCTCGGCAGGCGCACCACGGCGCGGTCGATGGCCCGCCGCGAGCGAATCAACCGCACGTTCTGCAACGTTCCTTCCGCCGCGTAGCCCTCCCCGGCCGAGAGCCACATTTTCGCGCCCGCGAGATGCTTCACGGGCGAGCCGCCGTGCCAACGCACCTGCAGGCGCTTGGGATCCAGCCAACGCATGCCATGGAAACCGGGATGATCCATATGGGCCACGAACAACCGCACCGGTTCACGGGCCGCAGTGCGCAGCAGCCGCCGGTACGCCTGTCGGTCACCGACACCCACCACCAGATTGCCGGCAGGGTCTTCAAAGGCCGGCACCCCCCAGCCGTCCAGCGTTTCGGCGACGAATGCGCGGATCTGCTGCTCGCGAAAGGGGGCGGTGGGCAGGGAAAGAAGATCCTTCAGCACGCGATAGGCATTGGGACGCATGAGTTCACCTCGCTGTCGAAATGGGGCCGCAGACGGCGCCGCGATCGCGGGCATTATACGGATGGCGCGGCGCCCCTGCCCGATTGGCCGGCGCCACGACGGGCAGGCCGGCGTGGCAGCGAGCCCGGCCCGCCGGGCAGAGCAGCGCGAAGCCCGACGTCCGCCGAACAGCCTGTCCGGGCAATCCGCGCCTGGGCGGCGCGGGCGGAATACCGGGGACGGAACTTCGATCGGTGGCAACGCACAGCGGGGTCCGCGCGACGGGAGGGCTGGCACATCCGCACCCGGACAGAGGGGGCCGGCGCAGTGCGGTGATCACACGGACAGCCTCCCGGCGCCGGTTGGCCCGACCGTCGATCCAATGGATTCCCGGCCGCCTGCTATTGCCGCCTCAACCGATACACGAACGAGTCGGTGTTCAACAGACCCACTACGCCGGTCAGGGCCGCGGTCAACGTGTCGTTGGGGGACCCGGTATCGGTCATCACACCCTGGCCGGATGCATGAACGACGATGTTGTAGCAGGACTGGATATCCATTTTCAGGGCGTAGAGACCGTGGCCGGGATCGGGAATGCGCACCGCTTCGCTGTAGACGCAGCCGTTGGTATCGCTGCCATTGATAGCGCCTGCGCCGCCGATGGCCAGGGTGATCGTGTAGGTACCGTGGGTCTCACCCCAGATGCCGCTTATCAGACCCAGTGAAGCCGGTCGGTCGTAGATGTTGTCGTAGGCCAGCTTCAGAGTCGCCGTACGCGGGAACGATCCGGTACTGGACAGGGTGGCGGTCAGGCTGCCTGCAGGCACGACGGTGCCCTGCTGTACGGAGAAGATGTCGTTCAGGTTCCCCGCACTGTCGAACAGACTCAGAGAAGAGACGCTGGTCTGGATGGTGTTGCCGGCCGCGACCGGCCGCGCCGTCGGCAGCGGCGGCAACACAGCCGGACAACTCACGTGTAATGAATGTGACATTTACGAAGCCGCGCAGGCTACGAACTGCACACACGGGAAAGGCACGCACACATGACGTTCGCACCGTTCATCCTGTGCGCGTTTCACGCCGGCCATACGTTCGACACACCACCGCTACACCGGATTTTATGGCGACCCAAAATTTACTTTGATAACGATCTGGCCCGTTTAACGGACATCTGACATAGGTCTGAATATAATCACGCGCTGCACGCCGCCGATGTCTGTCTTAAACGGCACACTCGATGGCAATCAATGAAGGGCGTCCTTGCGTCAGTGCGGCATGTCGAATGCGCTGGCGGCTGGATAGAGGCATGCGACGCTGGCGGAAGCGCAACCGCCCCGTGCATGCAATTGGTTGCTACAGCCCCGTAACACACGTGGGAAGTGGAGTAGTACGCAAACCATTCTTTGCCACCACTCCGCATGAGTCGACCGGCAATCACAAGACCACCAGGGGCGCCGCGGATGTTGCGTTGACGCCGCCTTGACCGCACGCACGTCAGCGGCGGCAGAAACGGTTTTTATCAACCACATTGCCGGTGGATTACCACCCGACATGCCGTGGGCAGGCATCGCGGACGTAAAGGAACAATTATTTACTGACTGGCATATCGCTTGCTTCACGCATGCGGATGCACTTCGAGCGCGGACCTTACCAATGATCAGACGCAAAGCCAACAACATCCTCAGACTCCTGTCCCTGGGCGCTGTAGCCCTGCTCACTGGTTGCAGCAGCAAGATGGTGCTTCTGGACCCCAAGGGACCCGTAGGCGCACACGAGAAGACCCTGATCCTGGCGTCAATCGGCATCATGATGATCGTGGTCATCCCCGTGTTCTTCATGACGTTCTACTTCGCCTGGAAATATCGGGCCTCCAACAAGGAGGCGACCTATGCGCCGAAGTGGTCCCATTCCGGAAAGATCGAGTTCGTCGTCTGGCTGGTGCCCACCGTCATCGTAGCGGTGCTTGGGTACCTGGTATGGACCGACACCCATGACCTGAGCCCCTACAAACCATTGGTGTCCGGGCAGAAGCCGATCAACGTGGAAGCCGTCGCCATGGACTGGAAATGGCTGTTCATCTATCCGGATCAGCACATTGCAACGGTCAACCAACTCGAGTTCCCGGCCAATGTGCCCGTCAACTTCCGCATCACCTCCGATACGGTCATGACGTCCTTCTTCATCCCCCGCCTTGGCAGTCAGATCTACGCCATGGCAGGCATGCAGACCCGGGACAGCCTGCTCGCCACGGAGCCGGGGACCTACGTCGGACGCAACTGTCAGTTCAGCGGCCGCGGCTTCTCCAACATGCAGTTCGACGCGATCGCGACTTCCAGCCAGAAGTTTCGAAACTGGGTCACGAAGATCAAGCAGTCTGAAAACACCCTCGGCATATCCGCGTTGAAGAAGCTCGAGAAGCCGAGCAGGGACAATCCGGTGAGCTACTACTCCTCGGTCAGCCCCCACCTGTTCGACTACATCATCCACAAGTACAAGGGTGGCGGCACGGCGACCATGACGGCGAACGCTGTACAGAAGAAACCACACGCATAGAAGGGCGACTGACATGCTCGGTAAACTGACTCTTTCGGCTATACCCTACGAGAACCCCATTATCATGGGCGCGGTGGCGTTTACTCTCATGATCGCCGCCTTCGTTCTGGGCACCATCACCTACTACGGAAAGTGGGGCTATCTCTGGAAGGAATGGCTGACCTCGGTGGATCACAAGAAGATCGGGGTCATGTACATCATCCTTGCGCTGGTGATGCTGCTGCGCGGCTTCGCGGACGCCATCATGATGCGGGCTCAGCAGGCCTTCTCCTTCGGAGCTTCCCACGGCTACCTGCCGGCCCACCACTTCGACCAGGTCTTCACCGCCCACGGCACGATCATGATCTTCTTCATGGCGATGCCCTTCCTGGTGGGTCTGATGAACATCGCCGTACCCCTGCAGATCGGCGCCCGGGACGTGGCCTTCCCGTTCATGAACTCCGTCAGCCTGTGGCTGACCGTGGTCAGCGCCATGCTGGTCATGGTGTCATTGGGCGTAGGCGAGTTCTCGCAGGCCGGATGGACCGGGTACCCGCCCCTCAGTGAGCTGCATTTCAGTCCGGGGACCGGCGTCGATTACTGGATCTGGTCCATTCAGATCAGCGGTATCGGGACGCTTCTGACCGGCATCAACTTCCTGATCACCATCCTCAGGATGCGGGCCCCGGGCATGACCCTGATGAAGATGCCCGTGTTCACCTGGACGGCGCTGTGCACCAGCATTCTGATCATCCTGGCGTTCCCGGCCCTCACCGCTACCCTGGCGATGCTGACCCTGGATCGCTACCTGGGCATGCACTTCTTCACCAACGCCCTGGGCGGCAACATGATGATGTACACCAATCTGCTGTGGATCTGGGGCCACCCGGAGGTCTACATCCTCATCCTGCCGGCCTTCGGCGTATTCTCCGAAGTGGTGGCCACCTTCTCCGGCAAGCGCCTGTTCGGCTACACCTCGATGGTGTACGCCACCATGGCCATCGCCTTCCTGTCGTTCACGGTGTGGCTGCACCACTTCTTCACCATGGGCGCCGGCCCGAACGTGAACGCCTTCTTCGGCATCACCACCATGATCATCGCGGTGCCGACCGGCGTGAAGATCTTCAACTGGCTGTTCACCATGTATCGCGGACGGGTGCGCATGAACTCGGCCATGTACTACACGCTGGGGTTCATCGTGACCTTCGTGATCGGCGGTGTGACCGGCGTTGTGCTGGCGATCCCGCCGGCGGACTTCGTGCTGCACAACAGCCTCTTCCTGGTGGCGCACTTCCATAACATGCTGATCCCGGGTGCGCTGTTCGGCTACTTCGCCGGCTACACCTACTGGTTCCCCAAGGCTTTCGGCTTCCGTCTCAACGAGAAATGGGGCAAGCGGGGCTTCTGGGGCTGGATGATCGGCTTCTACGTCGCCTTCATGCCGCTGTACGTTCTCGGCTTCATGGGAATGCCGCGGCGCATGGTGCATTACAACAATCCGGCCTGGCACCCGTATCTGCAGGTTGCCGCCATCGGCGCCGTGATCGTGCTGTTCGGCATCATCTGCCAGATCATCCAGCTGGTGGTGACCGTGAAAGAGCGCGCCGAGACCCGGGACCTGATCGGCGACCCCTGGAACGGCCGCACGCTGGAATGGTCGACCTCCTCTCCCGCTCCGTTCTACAACTTCGCCCATGTCCCGGTCGTTGACGACCTGGATGCCTTCACCGACATGAAGGAAAAGGGCATCGCCTATGAACGGCCCAAGGAGTATCACGACATTCACATGCCGAAGAACACCGGCGTGGGCTTCGTGATCGGTGTGCTCGCCTTCGTGTTCGGATTCGCCATGATCTGGCATATCTGGTGGATGGCTGGGGTCAGCGCCCTAGGCATCGTGATCTCGATCATCGTGCGCGCAACCACCGAGGACGTCGACTACTACGTGCCGGCCGCCGAGGTGGAAAGAATCGAGAACCAGCGCTTCAGCCAGCTCGGTTCGGTGTCGACGGTGGACGTCGGCGAACAGGGCGATTGGGAAGTCGCGGCTCCCGCGTGAGCCAGCGAACACGACACAAACAAGTTCGGCGGATAAATCATGACTACTGACGTTTTGGATACCTTCCCTGCTCACGCAGAGGATCACGGGCACGCGGATCCGGTCGCCACCACGGCATTCGGCTTCTGGATCTACATCATGAGCGACTGCATTCTGTTCGGGACGGTGTTTGCGAGTTTCGTGGTCCTGAGCCACAACTACGCGGGCGGCCCGACCGGAAGCCAGTTGTTCGACCTTCGGTACACCCTGGGCGAGACCATGTTTCTGCTGTTCAGCAGTGTGACCTACGGCTTCGCCATGCTGGCCCTGCACAAGGAGCGCAAACAGCAGGTGCTCGGATGGCTGCTGGTCACGTTCCTGTTGGGCCTCGGGTTCATCGCCATGGAGGTCAACGAGTTCACGCAAATGGTCATGGCCGGCCACGGCCCCGACCGCAGCGGATTCCTGTCCGGCTTCTTCACCCTGGTGGGAACCCACGGCTGCCACGTGACCGTGGGCCTGATCTGGATGGCGGTCATGATGACGCAGATCATGACCAAGGGACTGACGACACCGGTTCAGTCGCGGCTGATGCGACTGAGCATGTTCTGGCATTTTCTCGACATCGTGTGGATCGGCGTGTTCACGGTTGTCTATCTGATGGGGGTGATGTAATGGACCACGATGCAGCCATCAACCATACCGGGGCCAGCAAGGGAACTCTCAGTTCCTACCTCACCGGTTTTGTCCTGGCCATCGTTCTTACCATCATCCCCTTCTGGCTGGTGATGAGCGGAACGCTGTCCAGGGGAGCCACCATAGCTGCCGTCTTCGCGGCAGCGACGGTGCAGATCCTGGTGCACCTGCACTATTTCCTGCATCTGGACAGATCGTCCGAGGAACAGTGGAACGTGATGGCCATCGCGTTCACGGCTATTGCCGTCGTGGTCGTGATCGGCGGCTCGGTGTGGATCATGGTCAACCTTCACGAGCGGATGGCTGACACCGCCCTGCTGATCCATGCCCTGCGCCCGCTGATCGGCTGAACATGCCCGCCGTCCGGGCGGCAGCCCGCAGGGGATGCCGCCCGGGACGACCGCC
>DATFML010000364.1:0-5411 GCA_035266965.1 Gammaproteobacteria bacterium | reverse complement strand
GCGTAATGCCAGATGGGCCACCAGGAGAACGCCAGGTTCTGCAGGACCAGCACCGGGTGACCCGCCGCCACCTCGGCGGTGACCGCACCGATGGACCCCTCGACGGGATAGACCAGCCGGCCATGGCGCCGGGCCTGGGCGATCATTTCGGCCTGCAGCGTTCCCTTGCGGGCCGGCAGATACAGGTACGGCTCGAGGGTTTCGGGATGGACGGGCGCGCCCGTAAAGCTCAACACCTCCGCCAGGGCGGCCGGGCCGCACTGATAGCTGTCCTGGGGAAAGAACGGCACCCTGGTGAGCTCGACGGCATGGGGGCCGGCGGCCCTGGGCGGACCCGGCGCCGCGCACCCGGCGAGAGCGATGACCAGCAGCAACGCGCCGGCACGCAGGTGCCGGCGCGTCAATACGAGCACTGCGTCCAACAACCTACCGGACGGTCTTCTTCACGAACGGGAACACGTCGGTAAAGCCCAGGATGTCGGTGATCAGCAGCAGCACGAAAATGAACACCAGCACCCCCAGCAGGCTGCTGCCGCCGGCCGGCAGTTGGTTCATGCGGTCCGCCAGGGTCTGCACCTGGTGATCGGTCAGGCTGTTGACCCGCGCCTGCACGTCGGCGGGATTGACTCCGAGCTTCAGCAACTCCTTGCGCACGTCCTGGCGCTTGAGCATGGCGCTGATTCTGGCCCGCTGATTGGCGACGTCGCTCTGGTGCATCATCGCGGTGGTGGAAATGGTGGCCGCCTGCGCGGCCGGCAGACCGGTGGACACCAGCGCGAAAGAGGTCACCACGACAGCGGTAAGAGTTCTTGCTCGACGACGTAACGGTTCCATGGAATCCCTCCACATGCTCGGTTGTTGTTCGTCTGGTACTCCTGCTCAAGCAACGATACACAGCGCCCCGGTGCCCCGCAACAGAGCTCCGGTGCAAGCGTGAACCCGTCCACGTTTCGCGCTTGAGGCGTGTCGCCGCCGGAAGGGGAAGTGACCGGTCAGCCGCGAGCATGGGGTGCTGCCTCAGGGAGGCCTTTACGCAGGTCGATCGAGCGGATGATCACCAGGCACAAAGGGGCGCGGGAGCGCAGTTTACAGGCCGTCAGTGAACCTGCCGGGCGCCTTTGCAACGCCGGGCGCACCGCATCAGCGGCCGGTGCGAAGGTTCTCCCTGGCGGGATTGCGGATACGCACTGCGGCGCCGGTCAGCGCGGCGCCAGGGTGCCGCTCCGACCGGCGGGACGCTGCCTCCTCACGAGCCGGCGGGAAGGAACAACAGGCTCTGCATCGCGATGTGCAGCTCGAGCATGGCGTAGCGGTCCTGCAGCCAGGCAAGCTGATGGGACAGCAGGGTCTTTTCCATGGTGAGGAAGGCACCGCCCGGCAACCGGCCGGCCTGATAGGCGGCACGGGCGCGCTCCACCGACTCCTGCAGGCGCGACAGACTCGCGCTGCGCGCACGCAGCTGCCGGCGGGCGTGCGCATAACGGGCCTGCAGGGTCCGGATAAGGTCGCTGTCGCGGGCGATACGCGCCTGGCGCTGGTGACGCAGATACTCCCGGGTGGCGAGCTTGGGATCGACACGCCCGAGGCTGTCGTCGAAAAAGGGCAGTTGCATGTCCACCTGGGCGGGGCCGGAAGCCTTGGCCTCGCCCCCCGCGCCCTGCAACGCAACTCTTATGGGCGGGAAACGCGCCAGCACCGTTTCACGCAGCAGACGATCACCGCTGCCGGCGCCGATTCCCAGCGCCACCAGATCGGGGCGGCGCCTGCCCAGGCGCTGCAACGACGACGCCACCGCCCGGTTGCCTGCCGCCGACGGGACCTTGCCGGCCACCAGGGGCAGATCCAGGTCCGGTGCCAGACCGAGCACCGCGTTCAGGGTGCGGCGGTCCTGTGCGCCGTCGCTGCGCAACGCCGCCATGCGCCGTTCAACGTTCAGGCGGGCAGCCAGCATGGTATCGGCCGCGCCGGAACCGGCCGCCTGCTCACGCTGCTGTTGGGCGTGGAACAGAGCCGCAAACCCCTTGAGCACGTTCAGGGACTGCTGATCGGTCAGCCGCCGGGCGTACAACATGCGGGCCGCCTGCGCGACCTGCCACTCGTCCCACAGCAGCGTGAGGTGGATCTTGTGGCCGTTGGCGGCTGTGCCCGCCATGCGGCTCGCCACCCGGGCGACCAGCGCCTGGGCGACACTGCTGCGGGGATGGCGCTCCAGGGAGGGACGGGGCAGCAGCCCGGCGGCGAACAGTTGTGGGCGGGCCACCTTGGCATCGCCCCGCTCGGCGGCCAGTTGGGGATTGTTGAGAACCGCCAGAATGGCCACTTCGGTCCCGTCCATGCCATTGTCGGGATCGAAGGGATACGGCTTGGGCGCTGCCTTTCCGAAGCGGGTGGCGTCCACGTCGAAGGCAGCCAGCGGTCGGTTGAGATTGGGCGTATCCGTGGATGCCTGCTGCCCCAGCCCGGCGCAGCCGCCCAGCCATATGGCCAGCACCGCCACCGCCCCCCAGCGGCAGATCCGGACACAGCGCCGCCACAGCGCCACGGCGTGGGTTGACCGCCGGCGAAGACTCACGGGAGGTGGGCCGACGGGTCGCGCGCGGCCGTGGGACAGCGGGTGCAATGCGCCCAAGTTCAACAATACCCCGGATTCAGGAACGCCCGACAGCATACCACCCGGACACGGCGTCGGGCGAAGCGCCCGGCGCATCCGGCGCCGACGGGCCCACGAATCCCAACTTTCGATTCACACGGATTTGACGCCACGGGGATCGGCACGTTGTATTCTGGGTAATATTTCATAAAGCGGCTGCCGACGGTTGCGGTTTGCAGAGGCCGGGCACAGGCCGTTGCGGCCGGGCCGGCATAGCCCCATGGACAAAAACCGCGAAGCGGCACCGGAATCAGGGGCTGTTCGTCAATACTTGCGGAATTTTTTACCTGACTGCGGGTCAATTGAACCAGGGAAGAGGCCACCAGGGTCGTCTTTGCGGCGCAGCGGCCGGGCAGTCACCAAACGGCACAACCGCGCGGGGTATGCGGTTGTGCACCGTCGGCGGCGGCATGCCCTGCATCGATGTCCGGGGGCAGGCCCGTTCCCTGCCCTGCGTGCGGCCCGGATCCGCCATACATAACTCGAAGTACCGCAACATGGCCTTGTTCGACAGCCGTCCTCTGATTCAACGCAGACGAGGAGTTCGTTATGTCTGACAGTACCCTTACGGCTCCGGGAACGCCCCCGAGCGACAAGCCCGACATGACCCGCCGGCGCATGCTGGTTGCAGCAGCCAGCGTGGTCGGGGCCGCCGGGATCGGCACCGTGATTTATCCCTTCGTCGATTCCATGGAGCCGAGCGCCCGCGCAAAGGCCGCCGGTTCGCCGGTGGAGGCCGATATCAGCAAGCTGGAGCCGGGCCAGCTGGTGACCGTCAGATGGCGCTCCAAACCGGTGTGGATCCTGCGCCGCACCAAGGCGCAGCTGGCCACGCTGCCGAAGATGACGCCGCGCCTGAAGGACCCCAAGTCTCTCGAGCCCCAGCAGATCAAGGCGGCCCGGAACGAGCACCGTTCCATCAAGCCCGAATACTACGTGTGCGTCGGCATCTGCACCCACCTGGGCTGCATCCCCACCTACCGTCCCCAGGTGGCGCCGCCGGATCTGGGGCCGGACTGGCTGGGCGGGTTCTTCTGTCCATGCCACGGCTCGCGCTACGACCTCGCCGGCCGGGTGATGGACGGCTCGCCGGCGCCCCTCAACCTCCCCGTAATGCCCTACTATTACGTCAAGGACACCGTGTTGCGCATCGGCGTCCTGGAGGACGGCAGCGGCTTGAACTGGAAGCCCAACACCTGGTGACACGCAGGCGGGCCGGGGAGCCGGCTGAAATGCACCCCACCCGGGCCTTTAGCACCACGGAATATCGGGCCTGCGGGCCCCCGGCAACCTCTGACACACAGCAGATCAGCAAGTTACGGATTGGCACGATTCCTGTTTAGGTAACAGTGCAAGGACGAGGGACCGATGGATCGGTCCCGATCGCAGGGAAGCGGCGGTGGCCGACGGCCGCCGCGTTACGGGAATCGGCAGGGACAGCGGTCCAAAGGAAGGACCACCAGGCACGGACGCCAGACCGTAACAGTGCTGTAACGGTGTTGGAGTAGGACTTCCGGTGGCGGATCAGGGAGACGATCGGCTCACCTGCAACGGCAGAAGCGGAAACGGAGGTCGTCAGGGATGGCGGGAATCAGGGAACGGTTCGGTAGTAGCGGAAGGCTACACTCTGTTGCCGGCGCCGCTTTGGGTACCTCAGGAGAACACCTATTTTCAAGGAAAGCAGGGTCAAGGGACTGACCCCGGGCAGGGACGCCCTCTCATTTATGCTCTCCTGATCCGCAGCCCGCCGACCCGCACCGCACGTTCGCAGCACCCGAGCACAGACGCGAAACGGGAGGGCTAATGGAATTCGCACGGATACCCGGCACCGAAATCGATGTGTCCCGAATCGGACTCGGCACCTGGGCCATCGGCGGATGGATGTGGGGCGGCACCGACGAGGATCAGTCCATCCGCACCATCTACACGGCTCTGGACAGCGGCATCAACCTCATCGACACCGCACCCGTCTACGGCTTCGGACGCTCCGAGGACATCGTCGGCAAGGCCATGGCCGAATACCGTCACCGGGACCAGATCGTCCTCGCCACCAAGGCCGCGCTGGAATGGGACGACAGCGGCATCCGGCGCAATGCCAGCCGCCAGCGCATCATGAAGGAGGTGGAAGACTCCCTGCAGCGGCTGAAGACCGACTACATCGACCTGTACCAGATTCACTGGCCCGACGAGGGGGTCCCCATGGAGGAGACCGCCCGGGCCGTGGAACAACTGCTGCGCGATGGCAAGATACGGGCCATCGGCGTCAGCAATTTCTCCCCCGAGCAGATGGACGCCTTCCGCGCCCATGCGCCGCTGCACACCAGCCAGCCGCCCTACAATCTCTTCGAGCGGGAGATCGAGCAGGACGTGCTGCCCTATTGCCGCGCCAACGACATCGGCACCATCACCTACGGCGCGCTGTGCCGCGGCCTGCTGAGCGGGTACATGCGCAAGGACCGGCGTTTCGAGGGCGACGACCTGCGCAAGTCCGATCCCAAGTTCCAGTCGCCGCGCTACGAACAGTATCTCCAGGCCGTCGAACGCCTGGACCGCTTCGCCCATGAAGAGCACGGCCGCAACGTGCTGACGCTGGCAGTGCGATGGCTGCTCCAACGACCCGGCGTCACCAGCTGCCTGTGGGGCGCCCGGCGACGCTCCCAGCTGGACGCCGTCGATGCGGTCTGGGGCTGGTCTCTCAGCGAGCGGGACATGCAGACCATCGACGCCATCGTGGCCGATACCGTCAAGGACCCGGTGGGTC
>DATFML010000363.1:0-11703 GCA_035266965.1 Gammaproteobacteria bacterium | reverse complement strand
GCACTGGCCCTGGCGGTGTTCATGAACGTGTTGGACGTCTCCATCGCCAACGTCTCCATCCCCACCATCGCCGGGTTTCTGGGAGTGAGCGCCGATCAGGGCACGTGGGTGATCACCTCGTTCGCGGTCGCCAACGCCATTGCGGTGCCCGTGTCGGGGTGGCTGGCGCGTCAGATCGGCGAGGTGAAACTATTTGTTGTGTGTACGCTCCTGTTTACGCTGTTTTCCTGGTTGTGCGGGTTTTCCTTCACCTTCCCCATGCTGCTCGTCTTCCGGGCGCTGCAGGGCGCTGTGGCCGGACCCATGATTCCGTTGTCGCAAAGCCTGCTGCTCGCCAACTATCCGCACGATCAGCGCGGCCTGCAGCAGCTGGTGAACCGCATCATCCGCGCCAACGCCGGCGACACTGCCGGCACGCAGGGAGCGGATACCCACGGTGGCCGCTGACCCGGCCCACCCATCCCCCCCGCCCCTGGACACCCCCCGCAGGGCCCTGGTGACCGTCGCACTGGCCCTGGCGGTGTTCATGAACGTGTTGGACGTCTCCATCGCCAACGTCTCCATCCCCACCATCGCCGGGTTCCTGGGGGTCAGCGCCGACCAGGGCACGTGGGTCATCACGTCCTTCGCGGTCGCCAACGCGGTGGCGGTTCCCATTTCGGGTTGGTTGGCCCGACGGGTGGGCGAGGTGCGGCTGTTCGTGTCCTGCACGCTGCTGTTCACCCTGTTCTCGTGGATGTGCGGCATGTCCCCCACCTTCGCCACCCTGCTCGTCGCCCGCGCCCTGCAGGGGGCGGTGGCCGGCCCCATGATCCCCCTCTCCCAGAGCCTGCTGCTGTCCAACTACCCGCGGGAGCAGCATGGCTTTGCCAACGGCATCTGGGGCATGACGGCGGTGGTAGGACCGGTGGCCGGACCCATCCTGGGCGGCTGGATCACCGACAACATCAATTGGTCGTGGATCTTCTACATCAACGTGCCGGTGGGGCTGCTGGCGGCCTGGGTCACCTGGTTGTTGTTGAAGGAGCGCGAAACCCAGACCCGTCGACAGCCCATCGACGTCATCGGTCTCGCCCTGCTGGTGGTCGGGGTGGGCTGTCTGCAGATCATGCTGGACACCGGCAACGACCACGGCTGGTTCGGCTCCGAGCGCATCGTCGTACTGACCGCCATCGCCGTGGTGGCCCTCAGCTTCTTCGTGGCCTGGGAGCTGACCGACGAGCATCCCATCGTCGACCTCACCCTGTTCAAGCGACGCAATTTCACCATCGCGACCATTTCGATGACCCTGGGCTACATGACGTTCTTTACTGGCATCGTCATCCTGCCACTGTGGCTGCAGACCCAGGAGGGCTACACCGCCACCTGGGCCGGCCTTGCCACTTCCTCCCTGGGCCTGCTGGGCATCGTGTTCTCACCCATCGTCGGACGGCTGGCGGACCGCATCGATGTGCGCATTCTGGTCACCATCGGCTTTCTCATCTTTGCCGCCGTCTCCTTCAGCAACAGTGTGACCAACAGCAGCATCACCTTTCAGCAGCTGTTTCTGCCACGCCTCCCCTGGGGGATCGGCACCGCCTGCTTCTTTATTCCGCTGATCACCCTGTCCCTGAGCGGTCTGCCGTCCAATCAGATCGCCAGCGCTTCGGGGCTGTTCAACTTTCTGCGCCTGCTGGCGCTGGGTTTCGGCACCTCCATCAGCGTCACGCTCTGGGACCGGCGGGCCACCTTCCATGACCACAACCTCACTGCCGGCGTCACCGCCTTCTCGCCCAACACTCAGCACTGGCTCAGCCAGGCCCACGCCTTGGGTATGGACCCGCTGCAGACCATGGCCGTGCTGGACCGCTCCATCAGCCGCCAGGCGTTCACCCTGGCCACCAACGACGTATTCTGGATTTCCGGCTGGATGTTCCTGACGCTCATTCTGGTGGTGTGGATCGCCCGGCGCCCGCAACCCGGAAACCGATAACGCCCCGTCTACCCGGTCCGCCGGTACGCGTCACCGCAGGGAATCGACCCGAGCCAGCCGATCCGCCCCCTGGGTGAAACCCCTACCTCGAGCCGACGAAGCAAGCCCAACGGACCGGGCCTGCGCCGCGGAGCATGGAAAACGCCGTCGGGAGGCGCCGCAATGCGCCCGCTTGACGTGGAACGGCGGCATTGTCGCCTCCCCTGAGGCGGGGGACATGCTCCAGCATGCCGATGCCACCTGCTTTGGGAACCTTACTCCCGATTTGACAGTCAACCTGCACGGAACTCTCGCATCGCCTTCATCGGCATCCCCGCGGTTGGCATGGCGGCCGCCGTTGCCGTGTTCACGGTTGCTTTATTCCGGGGCAGTGATGATGGGCGCCGGAACCGTTTGCGCCCGTGGACAGTCTCAGTGTTACAAGCCTATCTCCTGCCTGATTCGAACCAGCAACGTGTATCCTCTACCGAAACGTCGTCTCACTGCGGGCAAAAGGGCCGCTGCCATTGGTATCGTTGCCGCCGTGAGTGTATTTGTCGCGACGGGGCTCGCCATCTGGCATTGGTACCTCCAGCGGCCCACCTCAAGACCTTTCCTGCCGTCGCAGGCCGCCCTGCGTATGGGCCAACCGTCGTCAATGGCCATACGGGATTACCCCCGTATCGGGCATCGCTACGTGCTGGCGGCGGATTTCATAATTTGCCGTCAACAGCAGGGTGTCGTTGATTTCGATACCGCGCTCAGCCGCAGAAACCGGACGCGCGAGAAAAACGCAATGGCCCGCTACGACTGTGCGGCGACCCAGCGGGCGGACGCCGGATTGCCGGTGCGGTTTCTTGCCCAGTCGGGCATCATGCGCCCGCTGGCCAAAGTGCGTCTGTCGAACGGAAACACCGCCTGGGTCGAGCTGGCCGCGTTGAAGAGCCGGCACTGAATGCATCGGCGGCCGACCCGCACCGTGCAGCCTGTCGGCAGCCGGGAAACTGTGCACGGGTCGATCCAGCGGAAGATCACACGTTGCAAGGAGGCATGGAAGCGCTGCCGCAGGCGGTGAATCCAGCCTTCGGAGCACCCTTTCAACGCCGTGAGGGCCGCTTCAGCGGCCTGTGCAGAGCTCTTCAGGCCGATTCGACCAGCCTCGGATGCAAAGACCGCTCCGGCAGTGCCCGATTCGACGGTACGGCCTCCGCCAGAGCTCTGGCCTCGTCGACATACCCACGGAAGGTCCGCCGGTAGTCGTCCAGAAACGCGCGCAGCGCCTGATAATCGGAAACATCCACGCACTGGGACATTTTGAACGGTCGCTTCACCACCGCCGCCAGGGTCTGCGACCGCAAACGCCGGTCAAAGTTGGCCAGGGCCACCGGTACGATCAGCGGTTCAGGGTCCAGAGCGCCGGCAAGCCGGAAGGCGCCGGAACGAAACGGGGACGGCGAATCCTCCGCCCGCTGGCTCGCCCCTTCCGGGCAGACGATCAGGTTGCGCGCGGCGCGCAGATGCGCGCCCGCGGCAGCCGCGAACGACTTCCAACCAGCCCGGGACCCGGGGTCCGACGTTTCCGGTTCGCTTTCGCCGGTACGCACCGGAAGGTGGCCCAATCGCCCGTAGTAGGCGTGATGGCCGTGTTCGTCCCCGCGGCACAGGCGGACCACTCGCACGGCACTCTCCCCATAGTGCGGATAGAGAACCATGGCGCTGACGAAGTGGGTATCCAGGGACAGCTCGAACCCGTTGGGCAAGGCGTAGTACGGGTGACTCACCAGATGGTTGACGATGAAGATATGGCCGGGCTGCGCGGGCAGGTGCTCCTGCCCGGTCACCGCGTAGCGCACCTGCTGAAACGCCTTGGCGAAATGCTGGTCGCACTGGCGGCGCACCCGTTCCGGCGACATATCCGGTGCGGCACCGGTGACGGACTGGTAGACCCGTTGCAGCCCCCGGTAAAAGCCCATTTCCCGGCGCAGATCGGTCAGCAGGTCCAGGCACACGCCGGCCAACTGCCGTTCCAGGGCGTCGCCGCAGGCCCGGCGCAGTTCCAGGCACGCGAAGGCGTCCGCCTGGGTGAGTCGGTTCTCCAGCAAATGGGGAATCTTGTACAGGGCCGAACTGATGGGCAGCTGGGGGCTGCTCTGCCGGAGCAGGTTGCGGATGGCCGGGATTTCCCGGTCCAGGCGCTGGCTGAGCAGATGCAGCCGGGTGGTGCGCAGATGGTTGCCGACCAGCCACAGCAGTCGCCGGTACAACGTTACCCCGAACGCGGGGTCGTCCCGGACCAGATCGTCCAGGCGCGAACGCGGCAGCCGCAATATCACCGTATCCTCCAGTGCCGTGGCGCCGCAGTCGGAACGCCCGTCCGGCAGCATGGCCCCGTAGCCGACGACCCGTCCCGGCTCCATCAGGGTGCGGTAGCGCACGACGTCCGGCGAACGGGCATGCGGCGGACGAAAGTCCAGAACGACACGCCCCCTGCCCAGGATATCCAGACCCCGGGCCGGCTCGTTCTGGGCCGTCAGGCGTGCACCCTTGCGAAGGTTCAGCTCCCGGCCGAAGTGCGCCAGGCGCTGCAACTGCGGATCCGTGAAGGTCTCGAAGAACGGCGACCGGCGCAGCAGTTCGGTCAACGTTCCCGGGGTCGCACTCCTCTCCTGCAGCGCTTCGCCAACCGGGGCAACGAACGATGACGGCGTGACGGAATGGGCAAGCATGCCGCGCGCCTGGTCCAGCAGTTCCACCGCGGACTCGCAGACGAAAGTCAGCAGACGCAGACCGAATCCGGGGTCCGCGTCGCACAGCTGCGCCAACATGTCGTGCCGCCATCGAAGCGCACTGCCGGCCTGCGAGCAGCGCACGGAAGCGGCATAGCGGTAAGGAGCACGCAGTCCCGACCAGCCAAGGCACGCCCGGGGTCGCTCCGTCCCGCCCACCTTGAGCTCGCCGCCGGCCTCCTCCACATGGATGAAGAAATCCACCTTTCCGGCGAGCAGCACGTAGAAGTGGTCGGCCGGATGAAACTGACGGGTAACCAGTTCGTCCCGGCCCCATGCCACGACTTCGGCGCCGACCTCGAGGGTCCGTCGGGTAGCAGCATCGAGGCCTTCGCAGAACGGCAACGCGTCCAGCACTGCACTGATTTCGGTCACTGTCCACACTCCTGGCACCGGCCCTGCAAGGGACAGTGCAAGATATCGGCCAGCCGATCACGCCTGCCGGCGCATCCCCTTGATCCGACGCCACGGCGGCGTGCGGGACGCCGGTTTCCGGGCGCGGAGCAGGGTCTGTTTCCGTGCCCGGACACGGCCCGCTGCACAACTTTGGAGCAACGCACCGAACCATGACCCCGCCCTCATTGATCGCCGCCACCGCACCGCCGCTCACGGCGCGGACGGACTTCTGGCCGTTCTGGCAACGAACGGTGGACGAACTGGCGCAGGTGGCGCCCGCCCCCATCGCGCTGCGCGGCACCCACCCTGCCCGGGGGCCGGGACTGCAATGGGTCACTCTCCGGTCACTGGGTGGAAAGCGGATCACGGCGTACCTGCTCCACTGGGAGGACGCCCGGCCGCGGCCGCTGGTGGTCTACACCCATGGCTATGGCTCACAGGTGGAGGAGGCCTGGGGCTGGGCCCGCCGGGGGCTGCACGTGGTCGGTGTCGATATACGCGGCTTCGGGCGTTCCCGGGCGGCCGGCGAACCGTTTTCGCCCCACGGCCATGTGCTCACCGGAATCGACAGCCCGGCCGCCAGCATTCTGGGCGGCGCCGTCTGCGATTTCGTGCGTGCCCACGAGTGGGCGCGGCACCGGCTCGACACGCGGGTGCTGCGCACGGTCTTTCACGGCCACAGTTTCGGCGGCGCCCTTGCCGTGATGGCCGCGGCCGTCGCCACGGCGCCCGACCTGCTGGCGGTGGGTGTACCCACGTTCGGTTGGGCGTGGGGGCGACGGCGCCTGGTGCGACGCGGCTCCGGGAAACAGATCAACGACTACCTGGCTGTCCACCCGCAACGGGAAGCGGAAGTCATGGCTACCTTGAGCTATTTCGATCCCATCAACTTCGCGCCGCGGGTATCCTGTGCATCACTGGTGGGAGTGGGGCTGCACGATGAGGTGGTACCGCCGGAAACGGTCTATGCCATCGTCAATCACCTGCACCTGCCGGCGCAGGTCATGGAGTTCCCGACCAGCCATTCGGGCCGGCCGGAAGAGGCGGCGTGGGCGGCCTTCGAGGCACGCTGGCTGGAACTGGCCCTGGCCGGCCAGGGACCGCGAGCGGGCACCGGCGGCGCCTGACCCGTTTCAACGGGAGCCGGCGGCGGTCGACACCACCGGTCCGCCGCCGGCCAGTCAGCCGGGTGAGAAACGCCTAACCCGACGCGCCGTCGTCGGACGGGGGCGGACTGCCGGGCGGCGGCGGTGGCGGATAGGGCTGCCCCTGACCGCTTCCCGACGGTGGCGGGGGTGGCGGATAACGGTTGTGGTGACCGCTGTAGCCGTTGCGTCCGCCCGCCACGGGAATCCTGTTGCCCTTGGCATACATGCACTGCTCGTAGGCGTAGTTGTAACGCTGCTGGACGCCGTAGGCGTCACCATAGCCGTTCGAGGAGCCGATAGCGGTACCCATCAACGCGCCACTGGCCGCACCGATGCCGGCGCCGCGTCCGTTGCCCGCGGCCGCACCCAGGGCGCCTCCCAGCAGCGCCCCCACACCGGCACTCTTGAGCGTGCTTTCGTTGGCGGTCTGCTGGGCGGTCTTGCCGCCGATCTCGTCGTAGGCATACTGGCGGCAGATCATGTTGTCCTGCCGGAACTGCTCGAAGCTCTTGCCCTGCCCGGGCAGCACCATCACGGTGGGTCCGGTGGGCAGGGTCGCACAACCGCCCAGCGTCAGAGCGGCCGCCGCCAGCAACCCGGTTTTCAGTATCATCTGCATGACCGATTTCCTCTCGTCAATGCTGCGGCTCGTGGGGCACCACCTTCATCCAGCCGCCGGGGCATTGCTTGACGTATGGGTAGTAACGTTTAGCCGATTCGCAGTAGTACCAATAGTACGGCTGACTCTCCCGCTGCGGGGAAATGTACACGGTCGGCGGCGGCGGTTGTGTAACGATCACCGGCGGGTTGTAGTAATAGGCCGGCGGCGGCCCCCAATAGGGTCCCCAGTCGGGACCCCAGGCATTGCCGAATCCGAGGTAAATGCGGGTATGGGCCCGCCAGTGATCCCGATCGCCGTGTCTGTGCCAGCGTCTGCCATGATGCCAGTCGTGATCCACCCGCTGAAAGCGGTACCCGGCTGTGACGACCGTCGGCACGGCGGTCGGCCCGTCCTGCCCATAGGCCACCGCCCCCGCCGCCGACCCCGCCAGGGCCATCACGGCGGCACTCGCCCATACAAGCCATAAACGCTTCATCACTGCATCCTCCCGCCATGGGGCTCGCGGAAACCGGCACCGGACCGGACCGCATGCCCCCGGGCTACGACCGGTGCGCGGCCTGCACCGGGCCATTGCTGGCAAGACCCCGGCGGCCCGCACCAGTTCCCTCATATCACTTTAGATAGCCGAAGGGGAAGCGGAGTTCGCCCCGGCCACGGCGTCCGAGACGTAATAGTTTGTCAACGTTTGTAAAACCCGCGGGACAGGCGCAATACCCGCTCAGTCCCCGCTCATCGCCACCCCGGCAACAGGGGTTTGGCAGTCCGGACAGCGTTCGTTGACGATGCGGTTTTCCCGCACGACATACCCGTAGCGCTCGATCAGCAGGGCGTGGCAATGGTGGCAGTAGGTATTCTCGCCCTCACCGCCGGGAATATTGCCTTCGTACACGTAGTGCAGGCCGGCGTCCAGCCCGATCTCCCGCGCGCGCTGCAGGGTCGCCGCCGGTGTTGGCGGGCGTTCCAGCATCCTGTAGGTCGGGTAGAACTGAGTCACGTGCCAGGGAATCGCAGGGTCCAGGTCCCGGATGAAGGCGGCGATGTCTTTCAATTCCCCGTCGCTGTCGTTGAGACCCGGGATCACCAGGGTGGTCACTTCCAGCCACACGCCGAGCTCATGGTACAGCGCGATGGCGTCCAGGATGGGCTGCAGTCGCGCCCGGCTCACCCGCCGGTAGGTTTCGTCGCGAAAGAACTTGAGGTCCACGTTGGCCCCGTCCAGCACGGTGGAGATTTCCCTCACCGGGTCGGGACTGATGAAGCCGTTGGTCACGAAGGTGTTCTTCAGCCCCTGTTGGCGGGCCAGCACGGCCGTGTCGTAGGCCAGTTCGTAGAAGATGGTGGGTTCGGTGAACGTATAGGAGACGGACCGGCAGCGGGCATCCCTGGCAGCCTGCACGATCTCACGGGGCGTAACGGTCTCGCCCACAGTGGCGTGCTCCAGCTCGACCAACTGCGGACAGATGGGCTCGACTGCTTCACCGGCGCTACCGGCCTCGACATGTCTGGGCAAATGATCCTTCGGCCACTGGGACATGTACCAGTTCTGGCAGAAACTGCAGCGCAGATTGCAGCCCACGGTGGAAATGGAATAGGCCCGCGAGCCGGGATGGAAATGGAACAGCGGCTTCTTTTCGATCGGGTTGACTTCCCGGGCGGCCACCTTGTCGTAGACCAGGGTGTAGAGCTTTCCCCGGTGGTTGTAGCGCACCGCGCAGGCGCCCCGCGCTCCGTCCGGAATGCGGCAGTCGTGAGGACAGAGGGTGCACAGGACCCGGCCGTCGGCAAGGGGTTCGTAGAACCGGGCCTCATGCAGATCGCTCACGATAACCACTCCCTTGTACTGTCCATGACCGCAGACCCTGCATCGCCTGATCATAGAGCGCCACCCCCCGCCGTCAAGCCTGGCGTGCCACTCCGCCAATGCGGCGTCGCCTATAGTCCTTATTGGGGATCCGCGATCGGCGCCGTCCCGGGTTGACTGAACGAGGCAAAGCCCGTCTGACCGGCATAACGACCCGACGCAACCGCCACCAATTGCGTTGCAGCCCCGTCTACGGACGACACCGCCGGATTCGCCCGGCGGGGTTGCCGGGATGATTGACTCCGCAACCCGACAGAGAACCAACGACCCGCACAGACGCCGGGGCCGCCTTGCCCGCACCCGGCCGGGAGGAACCACGACATGACGGCCAAGCAGATTCGCTTCAGTGACGATGCCCGGGAACGCATGGCAAGGGGAGCGGTGATCCTCGCCCGGGCGGTCAAGGCCACCCTGGGACCGCGGGGACGCAACGTGGTCATCCAGAAACCCTTCGGCGCGCCCTCGGTCACCAAGGACGGTGTCTCGGTGGCCAGGGAAATCGAGTTGGAAGAGCCCTTCGAGAACATGGGCGCCCAGATGGTGCGGGAGGTCGCCGCCCACACCTCCGACGCGGCGGGAGACGGCACCACCACCGCCACGGTGCTGGCCGAATCCATGCTGGTGGAAGGACTCAAGGCGGTGGTGGCAGGCATGAACCCCATGGATCTCAAACGGGGCATCGACAAGGCGGTGGATGCGGCCGTGGAACAGCTCAAACAGATCGCCACCCCCTGCGACACGGGAAAGGCGATCGCGCAGGTGGGCACCATCTCCGCCAACGGGGACGAGGACATCGGCCGGCTGATCGCCGACGCCATGGACAAGGTGGGCAAGGAAGGGGTGATCACGGTGGAGGAAGGCTCCGGCCTGGTCAATGAGCTGCAGGTGGTGGAAGGCATGCAGTTCGACCGGGGCTACCTGTCCCCCTACTTCATCAACAAGGCCGACGACCGCAGCGCCGAGCTGGAGGACGCGTTGGTGCTGCTGCACGACCGCAAGCTGTCCAACATCCGCGAGCTGCTGCCGCTGCTGGAGTCGGTGGCCAAGGCCGGCAAACCCCTGCTGGTGGTGGCCGAGGATGTGGAGGGCGAGGCCCTGGCCACCCTGGTGGTCAATACCCTGCGGGGCATCATCAAGGTGGCGGCCGTGAAGGCGCCCGGCTTCGGCGACCGACGCAAGGCGCTGCTGCAGGACCTGGCAGTGATCACCGGCGGCACGGTGATCGCCGAGGAGGCGGGGCTGAGCCTGGAGAAGGCCACCCTCGACGACCTGGGCTCGGCCCGCAAGGTGGTGGTAACCAAGGACGACACCACCCTCATCGGCGGCGCCGGCGATCCCGAGGCCATCGAAGGCCGGCTGGCTCAGCTGCGCGCCGACGTGGACGAGGCCACCTCCGATTACGACAGGGAAAAGCTGCAGGAACGCATCGCCAAGCTGGCCGGCGGCGTCGCCGTGCTGAAGGTGGGCGCAGCCACCGAGGTGGCCATGAAGGAGAAGAAGGACCGGGTGGAAGACGCCGTACACGCCACCCGGGCGGCGGTGGAGGAAGGCGTGGTGGCCGGCGGCGGCGTCGCGCTCGTGCGTGCCCGCCACGCCATCCGCACGGCCGGTCTGATCGGCGCCAATCACGACCAGGACATCGGCATCGGCATCGTGCTGCGGGCCATGGAACAGCCCCTGCGGGAGATCGTCGCCAACGCGGGCCTGGAACCGTCGGTGGTGTTGCACGAGGTGGAGGAGCGTACCGGCAGCTACGGCTTCGATGCCCAGAGCCAGCGCTACGGCGACATGATGGAGAGCGGCATTCTGGACCCCACCAAGGTGGTGCGGGTGGCCCTGCAGAACGCCGCCTCCATCGCCGGACTGATGATCACCACCGAGGCCATGATCGCGGAGCGGCCCGGCAGGGAGCCGGCCGCCCCGGGCGCCGAGGAGATGGGCCTGATGTAGGCCGCGCACACGGGGCAACGCTGCTCTTCGGTGCGGGCGCGGCCCCGCAGCGGCCTGGCCTCGCCCGCTTCAGGTAGACTGGTGCGGATGCAGGCCTGCCACGCTATCGCCCCGTGATGGACAACCCCGCCCTTCCCATCGACGCCGTGCTCCCCCGGCTGCGCCGGGCCCTGGCCGGTGACGGCAATGTCGTCCTGCAGGCCCCGCCGGGAGCGGGCAAGACCACCCGCGTGCCCCTGGCGCTGCTGGCCGAGCCGTGGCTGGCGGACCGCAGGATCGTGATGCTGGAACCGCGGCGTCTGGCGGCCCGGGCCGCTGCCCGCTACATGGCACAGGCGCTGGACGAAACGGTGGGAGACACCGTGGGCTACCGGGTCCGCCTGGACACCCGGGTGGGTCCGCGCACCCGCATCGAAGTGGTCACCGAAGGGGTCCTCACCCGCCTCCTGCAGGCCGACCCCGAGCTGACCGGCGTCGGCCTGGTGATCTTCGACGAATTCCACGAACGCAGCCTGCAGGCCGATCTGGGACTGGCTCTGTGCCGCGAGACCCGGCAGGCGCTGCGCGAGGACCTGCGGCTGCTGGTCATGTCGGCCACCCTGGACACCGCGCCGGTGGCCGCCCTGCTGGGAAACGCCGCAACCATTGCCAGCGAGGGCCGCGCCTGGCCCGTGGAGGTACGCTATGCACCGCCGCCGACCGACGACATCCCGGCACACACGGTGCAGATGATCCGCCGGGCACTGGCCGAAGAAGCCGGCAGCGTGCTGGTGTTCCTGCCGGGCGTTGCCGAGATCAAACGCGTAGGCCGGGGACTGCAGGACGCCCAGCCGGGCGACGACATCGACGTGACGCCGTTGTACGGCGACCTGTCGGCGGACCGCCAGGAGCTGGCCATTCGCCCCGCATCGGCGGGTCGGCGCAAAGTGGTGCTGGCCACCAACATCGCCGAGACCAGCCTGACCATCGAGGGCATCCGCATGGTGGTG
>DATFML010000362.1:0-4437 GCA_035266965.1 Gammaproteobacteria bacterium | reverse complement strand
TCTCGCCTACCCGCACATGGGGAGGCCGCAGATGGCCGGTTTCCACCTCCCAGATCCAGCCGCTGATGGTGACGTGCTCGGGGATCAGGGGGTGGTTGCGCATGTACTCCACCTGGCGCGCGCAGACTTCGTCCACGTCGTTGTACATCTTGATCCACTTGCCGAACGCGCCGGCCTTGAGGGTCAATTCGGGCAGATCCGGATCCAGTTGGACCTTGTCCACGTCGATGCCCTTTTCCTTGAGGGCGTTGACGAGGGTTTCGGTGTGGGCGGACATCATGCCGCACTCGGTGTGGTTGATGATGACGATCTCCTGGGTGCCGAAGAAGTTGCAGGTGAGCATGGCCGAACGGATGGCATCGTCGGTAATCAGCCCGCCGGCGTTGCGGAACACATGGGCGTCGCCCCGGTCGCCCCGGATGCCGAGGGCCTCGTCCACCGGCAGGCGTTCGTCCATGCAGGCGCAGACCCACAGCCGGCGGTTGTTGGGAATACCCATCTGCCGGCGCAGGGCCCATTGCTTGCGACCCTCGAAGTCGCTTTCCAGTTGCTGCTTCAGTGACATGACGTATCTCCTCTGACGGATGGTTGGCAAGGGGGCTGCAGGTAGCAGCAGTGCAGTGGCAAGAGCCATGCCACGGACGGGGAGATAAAAAGCAATGACTTATGTGCAGCCGAACGGGAGGATTGGAAGGCCGGGTTCGGTCCCCGGGCGGGGCCTGAAAAGAAAATGGTGTTGAAACAGCCTGCTAGCATGTGAAGTAGGTCTTCGCTGTCCGGGAACGCCTGGTTCGCACCCCAGGCGGCCGTTGGGCGGCCGCGGCGCCGGGATCTTCCGCCTGCCGGGGACCGGTCGATCCCCGACGTCGCGGCCGTCACTGCGGATCCTTATGGGGTTCCACTGCCGGCACAGCTATGGTTACCTGTCCTGGGCGAGCGTCTTGTGGGCGTCGTGGAATTGGTACCGGCAACCGGCGAGTCCTTATCGCAGCTGCAACTGTCCATGGGGCACTGCGCAGGGGCCGGATGGCGTCGAAATCCTACGGCAACGGCGCCTCGGTCTTGTCCATGCAGCCGGTTCCGGCATTTACGGTAAGCCGCGCGGACCCGTGATCGGCCCGGGCGCAAACGACAGGCGGATGGGCGGTTGGGGCTCGATGCTTGCCCGCAGCCGGAATCGGGAGCCAAAACCGACATGACACTGTGGATCCGCAACCCCCTGGCCGTGCTGGCCGATGACGCCGCGGGCGGATTGGTGGTGGACGATGGCCACATCGTGGAGCTGGTGCCCCGTGGCGGCCGACCGGCCAGCCGTGTGGATTGCCACTTCGATGCCGGTGCCCATGTGGTGCTGCCGGGGCTGGTCAACACCCATCACCACTTCTACCAGACCCTGACCCGGGCCTGTCCGCCCGCCCTGGACAAGCCCCTGTTCCCGTGGTTGCAGACCCTGTATCCCATCTGGGCGGGGTTGGGTGCGGCGCAGCTGCGGGTGGCCGCGAGGCTGGCGCTGGTGGAGCTGCTGCGTTCGGGCTGCACCACGGTGGTGGACCACCACTACCTGTTTCCGGCAGGCCTGGAAGAAGCCATCGACATCGAGGTCGAGGAAGTGCGCGCCCTGGGGATGCGCGCGGTGCTGACCCGCGGCTCCATGAGCCTGTCCGAGGAGGACGGCGGTCTGCCGCCGCGCTCGGTGGTCCAGGACGAGGAACGGATTCTAAGGGACAGCGAACGCGTGCTGGACAGCTACCACGAGGCGGGGGAGGGCGCCATGGTGCAGATTGCGCTGGCGCCCTGTTCGCCCTTTTCCGTTACCGCCGGGCTGATGCGCGATACCGCCGCCCTGGCGCGCCGGCACGGTGCCCGGCTGCACACCCACCTGGCGGAAACCGCCGATGAAACGGCGTATTGTCTGGAGCACTTCGGCCAGCGGCCGGTGGATTACCTGGAGTCCCTGGACTGGCTGCACCGCGACGTGTGGGTGGCCCACGGCATCCATTTCAACGACGACGAAGTGCGACGGCTGGGACAGGCGGGCGCGGGCATCTGCCATTGTCCGGCGTCCAACATGCTGCTGTCCTCCGGCCAGTGCCGGGTCAACGAGCTGGAGGCGGCCGGCGCGCCGGTGGCCCTGGGTGTGGACGGTTCCGCGTCCAACGATGCCTCCAGTCTGATAGAGGAGGCGCGCCAGGCTTATCTGTTGCAGCGCCTGCACTACGGCGCCGGCGCGGTGAGCCACCGCGATGCCCTGCGCTGGGCCACCGAAGGCGGCGCGCGCTGCCTGGGGCGATCGGACATCGGAAAGCTCGCCGTCGATCGGCAGGCCGATCTCGCCCTGTTCAAACTGGACGAGCCGCGATTTTCCGGGGCGGGTGATCCCCTGGCGGCGCTGCTGCTGTGCGGCGCGCACCGCGCCGACCGGGTGATGGTTGCCGGTCAATGGCGGCTGGTGGACGGTGAGGTGCCGGGGCTGGATCTGGCGGCGCTGATGGCGGCGCACGGCGCGGCGGCACGCGCTCTCACCGGCTACCCGGATATGTCTCCGTGAGCGCCGTGCTGTTGCGCGCACCGCTGTTCAATCCCACCGGCCCCGATGCGCTGCAGTGGTGGCCCGACGGCGGGTTGCTGGTGCAGGACGGGCGCATCGCGGCCAGTGGGCCCTTCGATGCGGTGGCGGGGCAGGGCGGGGCACCGGTCGTGGACCTGGACGGTGTCATCGTGCCCGGTTTCGCCGATGTGCACATTCACTGGGTTCAGCACCGGGTGCGGGGTCGCCTGGACCTGGAGCTGATGCCCTGGCTGCGGGAGCATATCTGGCCCGAAGAGGCACGCTATGCCGATCCCGGGTTCTGCGCCGCGGCCGCGTCGGCGTTCTTCGACGACGTGGTCCGTGCCGGTACGGTCATGGGCATGAGCTATTCCAGCAGCCACCCCCATGCCGCACGCATCGCAGCGGCCCACAGCATCGGCGACTGGCTGATCGGCGATTCGGTCATGGTGCGGGGCGCGCCGTCCGATCTCACCCGCGCCGGTGCGGATTCCATCGACGCCATCGACGGGCTGGCCCGCGAGCTCGGACCGCAGCGCTATGCGCTGACGCCGCGCTTTGCCCTCAACTGCTCCCGGGAGCTGATGGCGGCCATGGGCGCCTATGCACGGGCCGGCGGTTATCACCTGCAGACCCACCTTTCCGAATCGCCGGCCGAGGTCCGCGAGGTCCTGGCGGCGTTTCCCGAAGCCGAAGACTACACCGACGTCTACGACCGGGCCGGTCTGCTGGGCGAGCGCACGGTGCTGGGACATTGCGTGCACCTGAGCGAACGGGAATGGGCGGTGCTGGCGGCCCGCCGGTGCCGGGTCGCCCATTGTCCCTCCAGCAACGAAGCGCTGGACTCGGGACGCATGGACCTGGAGGCGGTGCGCCGGCACGGCATCGCCTATGCCCTGGCCAGCGACGTGGGCGCCGGTCCCAGCCACAGCATGCTGCATGTCATGCAGCGCTACCTGCAGCTGCACCGCGGCGCCGGGGTGGCGGTGAGCGCCACCGAAGCGCTGTATCGGGCCACCCTGGCCGGGGCGCAGTGCATGGGCCGCGGCGCGGTGGCCGGCAATCTTGCGCCCGCCAAGCGGGCCGATTTCGTGGTGCTTCCCCGCCCGTCCGGGCCGGTGGACCCGGAAGGCTGGATCGGGGAGTGGACCCATGGGTCGATGGCGGAGCTGGAAGCCCGCCCTCTCGGTACCTGGATAGAGGGGGAGCCAGTGAGTTGATATGGCTTCTTGCGCAACCGGGCGACCCACCGTGGGAGTCTCTCAGATGAAATCGCGCTCGATGCGTCGGTCCCAGTTGCAGGAATACACGCGTTTGTCGCCTTCGTAGGCATCCAACTCGGCGCGCAGGAAGAACGACCGGGGGTCGGAGGTGAGCACGGTGCGGGTGATGGTTTTTACCGACCAGTCGCCGCGCTGGAAACCCCATACCCAGCGCGTCTCTCCACGGACCGAGTCGAAGTTGTCGTCCCAGTAGCTGTACCACTCCATGGCGCTGCGCTGCAGTCGCAGACTGATGGCGGGAATATCCTGTACGCCGTCGTCGTTGATCACCTCCAGGGTGGACTGGTCGGCCGCCAGGTCCCGGATGACGCGCCAATTGTGATGTTCCGGCTCCACCGGCGTCACTGCCAGAGGCGGGGCCGTTTCCGGTTCCCGGAAAGCAGGCAGCTCACGGTCCCCGGGGCGGGGGGTGCGGACCGGCAGCAGCAGTCGACTGGCGCCGGTATAGACGGTCAGACGTACCGGTTCGGGCGCCGGCCAGGCCAGCGGCCAGTAGGAGGTGGACAGGGCGATGCGCAGCCGATGTCCGGCCGGGAACTGCTGGGCCACGTCGTTGAGTTTGACCTGCACCCGATAGCGCTCGCCGGGGATCAGGCGCTCGGGGTG
>DATFML010000361.1:0-29873 GCA_035266965.1 Gammaproteobacteria bacterium | reverse complement strand
GCCCCCGCTCACACGACACGACAGTGGCCGGAATCGACAGACATAGCGTCGGGAGCAAGCGCGCCTGATTGGTCAGCATCGAAGCGGTGCTGAAGCTGTATTCCGGAACTTCATTACCCAGTGTCATGTGCACGCCCGGGGTAATTGTTCTATCGCCTGGCCGTCGCGGGTTCCGACCGGCGTTCCAACAGCCCAGATCCTTCTGCCGGCTGGGAACAGCGTGCGATTGAAAGTATTGATTCAGGTCAATGCTTGCAAGAACCGTTTCCAGTAAATTACGCGACTTGATAATCGGACTGAATGGGAGGTCAGGAATGACATACCCCAGCGGCAATGGCGACGGATCTCGCCCCTTGGAGTTGTTCGACGAGGGCGCTATCGCCGCCGCCGCCCTGCAGCACGATCCCTACGATTATGCTTTCGTAGATCAGGCAATAGGTCCCCAACATAAGAACACCGTGCTCGCGGACGCGCCTACCATACCGGACCGCGGTAGTTATGGTTTGCCGAGCCTGCGCTACGGTCCCAGCTTCGGAACAGCAGTCAAGGAATTGCTCAGCGATCGGTTTCGTCACCTGGTAGAGAGGAAGTTCGACACCGATCTCAGCGCTAACCCACCCTTGATTCTCATGATGGGGAATACTACCGGGCATTATAATGAGGGGTACGCTCACCCGGACTCCAAACACAAGATCATCACTGTCCTGGTAGGTTTCAGTCGCGAATGGCCATATGAACGCGGGCGTCTCCGTGTGTTGCGTAGCGCTGACAGGGATGACTGTGCGTTTGAGTTTGCCCCGGAATTCGGACGCATGCTGATGTTTCGAGTCTGCGACCATTCCTGGCATGGCTTCCTGCCTCAGAAAGGGCGGCGCATGAGTCTGCAACTCTGCTACGTGGATTCGCCCTCATACGTGCGCCGCGAATATGTCCGTCATCGGATAAGCGCGGCCGCGAAGTCCGTACCGTTTGTACGCAAGATTATCGAATGGGCTCCACGTTGAGTGATCGGTGCCGATATTGCCGCGAAGGAGCGCTCGCTTGAATTTCCCGGCTGTGCCCGCATCAAATATCGTGGCGGCTCATTTCTGTGGTGCGCTGCAAGCCGCTCGGTGTAACTCCCGGCCATACCGCCATTGGATACTCAACGAAGTACTGCCCGAGTCGCTCGCGGCTGCTGTATTGATGCTGCCGATCGCTCCACCGGTCGTCGGAGATTGCCGAGGAGTGCGGGACGTCGACAACAGCAAACGGACCTTCTTCACGCCGACGCTGCGTGCACGGTTTCCCGTTTGCGAAGCCTTTGCGAGCGCACTGCAGAGTCCGCTGGTGGCGCAACAGCTTGCAGATACCCTCGGAATTATTACCGACGAAGCCTACTTGCGGTTGGAATACATCCAGGACACCGACGGTGCCTGGCTTGAACCTCATCGCGACATTCCTGAGAAGCTCTTCTCCATGGTCCTGTACCTTTGCACCGGCCCTGAAGCGAGCGGGTGGGGAACCGACATCTACGATTCCGAACGGCGCTGGGTCGGCCGGAGTTCTGCGGAATTCAATTCGGCCGTCATATTCGTACCTGGTCCGGATACCTGGCACGGTTTCGAGCCGCGGCCCATCGTGGGTGTGCGCCGCCTTCTGGAAATCAATTATGTTCGATCAGATTGGCGCGACCGCGACCAACTCGCGTTTCCGGACCAACCGATTAGCGTGCAGCCGTTGTGAGCCGCGCGGCTTTCCTCGCCGCACCCCAGAGAGCCACACCACTGGCTGGCCATTTCACTGCACGGGACCCCGCGTCTGGCGCCACGACCCGCAGCTTCCACGGGACCTCCAGTGGCGCTGAGCATTTTCTATCGATTGAGGCATCACCTGACCGCACTTTTGAGGACCAGGTACGCGAGGTTTGCGAGCGCTATCATAGGGCCCTCCTGGGGCTTGAGCTACCCGCAGAAAGCGCTATCTTTCGACGCATTTTCCTGAGCGACACCATCAATCAGGTCGCTACGGTGCGTCAAAGTCCACTGGTCGAGGATCAAACTGCGGGCCCTGTCGCCGTATCCATAGTGCAGCAGCCTCCGGTATCGGGCGCAAAGATCGCTCTGCTGGCCTATCATGTCACCGGACCGCAGCCTATTCTGAAGAGGTGCCTTTCGCCGCGGCACACCCTCGTCGAGAAGAGCGGTATACGACATCTCTGGAGCACCGGACTATGTGCGGCAGCTGAGGACGGAGCGCCCACCGAGTCAGGGACACAGACAGAGATGGTATTTAACGATCTCATTAGAGCACTTGAGAGCCAAGGGGGTACTCTACGTGACCACTGCGTCCGTACCTGGCTGTATCTGAAGGACGTCGATGTGTTCTACCGGGACATGGTGCATCGTCGGACCGACCTTTTCGCCGCGCAGGGCCTTACAGCGGACACGCATTACATTGCCAGCACAGGAATTCAAGGCGCCTGCGCGCATCGCCTGGATCTGGTCGCCATGGATGCATATTCGGTCCTTGACGTCCGCCCCGATCAGATAGCCTATCTCAACGACTTCGAGCACCTTTGTGCCACAAACGACTACAACGTCACCTTCGAACGCGCCACACGTGTCGCATTCGCTGACCGCTCGCAGTACTTCATATCCGGGACTGCCAGCATCGATAGCCTCGGGCACGTGGTGCATCCTGGTGACGTCGAAAAGCAGCTTGCGGTTGCACTCGGTAATGTGGAGGCCCTGCTGCGAGCCGATTCAGCGAACCTCGATGACATGATGTACCTGATCGTCTATCTCCGGGATCCGGCTGATGGGCGCTGGATTCGCGCACACCTTCAGGAGCGTCTTCCGAAAGTGCCCGTGATTGCTGTGCACGGGGCTGTGTGCCGACCTGAATGGCTTGTTGAAATCGAGGGCGTCGGCATTGGCGCGCGCGCGATGCCGGACCTCCCTGCGTTCTGATTAGTATTTCACCAATGGTGTGCGTTCAGGCCCGGTGGTGGGGGGGATATGAACGATCTCCCTACATATACTTCGGAGAAGGCGGAAACACACTGTCCGCGCGACCAGTGCCACGAGAATCGGGACTGCCAAAACACAGCGCAATCCGAATACCCGAGAAAAACCCGCCGGACAGTAACGTCCGGCGGACTGTGAGCCGGCAGCGAAGCCGGAGCGCCCAGTGGTCCATGGGGGGGATAGTGTCACTCTCGGCCACACTATGCCCCCATGGACCCCTAGCTGCCACCCTCCTCGGCAGCCAGGGCGTCCAGATCCCGCTGCTGCGCCGCCTCGTTGGCGGCGATCCTGGCGTGGTCCTTGGACAGGTACAGGTACATCACCGGCACGATGTAGAGGCTGAACAGAGCGCCGATGCCCAGGCCGCTGGCGATGACGATGCCGAGCTCGTTGCGCGGCGGTGCGCCGGAGCCCGTGGCGGTGATCAGGGGAATCACGCCCAGGACCATGGCCAGGGTGGTCATGAGGATGGGCCGCAGGCGAATGCTGGTGGCCTTCTCCACCGCCTCACGCAGACCCAGCCCCTCGCTCTCCTGAAGGTTGTTGGCGAACTGCACCACCAGGATGCCCTGCTTGGTGATCAGGCCGATCAGCGTGATGAGGGCGATCTCGGTGTAGATGTTCAGGGTGGCCATGCCCAGGGCCATGAACAGTAGCGCGCCCGCCGCCGACATGGGCACCGCGAACATGACGATCATCGCATCCCGGAAGCTGTTGAACTGCGCCGACAGCAGCAGATAGATGAGCACCAAAGCCAGCACCACCGACACCATGAAGGTGTTGCCCTGTTCCATGAACTGGCGCGACGAACCGCCGTAGTTGATGGCGGCATCCGGCGCTATGTCGTGGGTGGTCTGGGCCAGATACTGCAGGGCATCCCCCTGGGACACGCCGGGGAACGGCACGCCCTGGATGGTCACGCTGTTGATGCGGTCGAACTGGGGCAGATCCTGCGGAATCACCCGGGTCTTGAACGACACCAGCGTGGACAGGGGAATGAGTCTCCCGTCGGCGGCCTTGATGTGATACTGCTCCAGATCGCTGGGATCGGCACGGAACATGTCCGGCGTCTGGGGGATCACCTGATAGGCATAGCCGTCCATGGTGAATCGATTGACATAGGCGCCCGACAGCATGGGTTGCAGGTCCGCCGCCACCTGATCCATGGTGATGCCCAGATCCGCCGCCAACTTGCGGTTGACCACCAGCTCGTACTGGGGCTGGTCGATTTTCAGATCCTTCTGCAGAAACAGGAACCGATGGCTTTCCCGCGCCTTGGCCAGCACCGCATTGGCCACGTGATCCAGGTCCGCATAGGGTCTCGATGAGGTGATCACGAAATCGATGGGAAACAGGCCCGCCGAACCGGGCAGCGGCGGCGGCGTGAAGGCCGCGGCCTTAAGGCCCGTGACCCCACCGAGGTCCTTCTGGATCTTCGGCTTGAGATCGCTCGCGGTCTGCTTGCGCTCACTGAACGGCTTGAGCGTCATGCCCCCGATCAGGCTGTTGTTGCCGCCGCCGTTGGGGCTGAAGCCGGTCACCAGGAAGGTGTGATCCTTCTGGGGGAAGTGGCCGAAGGTCTTCAGCACCTGCTGGCCCAAGGCGTCCACGTAGTTGGGTGCCGCATTGGGCGGTGCGGTGCCCAACGAGAACACCACGCCGCTGTTCTGGGGCGGCGAGAGCTCGTGACGCACCCCGGCGAACAGGAAATACAAGGCCACGAAGGTGGCGATGATGAACACGGTACCCACCACCGGGAACTCAAGGAAGCTGTGCAGCGAGCGGTCGAACAGCGCCCGGAAGCGCTGGAAGCCCACTTCCAGGAAGTGGTTCAGTCCATGGGCCGGCGTCGAGCGCAGGATCCGCCCGCTGAGCATGGGCGACAGGGTCAGGGCGATCACCATGGACAGCATGACGGCGAACACGATGGTCATCGCGAATTCCGTGAACAGGGCACCGGTCAGCCCGCCGCCGAACGCCACCGGCAGGTAGACCGCAATCAGGGTGGTGGACATCACGATGATGGGCAGGGTGAGCTCCCGCGCCGAAATGACCGCCGCCTGGAACCCGGATCTGCCCTCGTCCACGTGCCGGTGGACGTTCTCCACCATCACGATGGCATCGTCCACCACCAGCCCGATGGCGAGCACGAATGCCAGCAGGGTCAGCAGATTGAGCGAATACCCCACCATGTACATGAAGAACCCGGCGCCCACCAGGGACAGAGGGATGGCCACCAGGGGCACGACCAGCGCCCGGAGCGAACCCAGAAACAGGAAGATCACCAGCACCACCACGCCGAGGGTGATGCCGATGGTGGTGGCCACCTCGTCGATGGCGGTGTGGATGAAGTTGGCGCCGTTGTAGGGCAGACCCACCTCCATGCCGGGCGGCAGGCGCTTCTTGAGCTCCTGAATCTTGCGATTGACCCCCAGGGCCACCTGCAGGTCGTTGGCCGAAGGCGTGGTCTGGATGCCGATGGCCACCGCGGGGTGACCGTCGAAGTAGAACTTGGACACGTAGCTTTCGGCGCCGATCTCCACCCTGGCCACGTCCTGCAGGTAGATGGGCGTGCCGTTCACCGTCTTCACCACCAGCTTGCGGAAATCCTTGGCGGACGTCATCTCCATGTTGCTGGTCAGGGGCACGGAAATCAGATTGCCCTCGGTCTTGCCGGTGGCCGCCACCACGTTCTGGGAAGCCAGCGCTTTCTCCACATCGGCGGGGGTGATGCCCCGGGCGGCCATCTCCTGGGGATTGAGCCAGACCCGCACCGCCTGGTTGTTGCCGTTGCCCCCCGAGGCGCCCACCGGCACCACCTGGGCCTGGGAAACCCCCGACACCGTCTGCAGCAGCGGCTGGGCGTTGCGCACCACGTAGTCGACGATCTGCGGGATGGTCATCTGCCCGCCGGGACTGGAAAAGGCAATGTACATCAGCGCCGTGCGGCTGCCCGAGGAGGAATTCACCACCGGCGGAAAGCTGTTCTTGGGCAGCAGGCTCTCGACCTGCTTGATCTGGGTCAGGGTGTTGGTCAGCGCCTCTTCGGAATTGGCGTTGAGCTTCATGTACAGCGTAACCGTGGAGGTCCCCTGGCTGCTGCTGGAGGTCATGTAATCGAGATGCGGCACGCTGCCCAGCACCCGGCTCAGCGGCTGGGTGATGTAGCTCTGCACGGTCTGCGGACTGGCGCCCGGGTAAGAGGTGCCCACCGTGATCACCGTGGTGGTGAGCTTGGGATACTCCCGGATGGTCATCTTGCTGATGCCGAAAGCGCCGAGTACCACCACCACCGTCGCCAGCGTGACGGCCAGCACCGGCCGGCGGACGAACAGGTCCGTCCAACGGGAGTTGGTCAGATGCTTGGCCATGACTCAGCTCCCCGGCTGCTGTGCGCCCGCTTCACTGAGGGCTTTCGACGGCGGTTTGATTTTTACGTGGGCTCCCGAATACAGATTGACCTGGCCCGCGGTCACCACTTCCTCGCCTGCTTTCAGGCCCTGGCTCACGGCGATCAGTGCGTCGCGCCGGCTGCCGGTCTGTACCACACGCTGCTGAGCGACAGTGCCCTTCTTGGTGTGCTCGATGACGTAGACGTACTGGCCATAGGTGCTGTAGGAAATGGCGGTCTGCGGCACCGCGACCACCTTGTTCTGGGCCGCCAGCCGCACCGTGACTTCTCCGAACATGCCGGGACGCAGCCGGCGGTCGCTGTTGGGAACCGTGGCCTGCACCCCCAGGCTGCGGGTGCCGTTGTTCAGCGACGACCCCAGCGAGGTGATCTTGCCCTGGAAGGTGTGCCCTTCGATGCCCGTGACCGTCAGCTTCACGCTGTTACCCACGGCGATGCGCGCCTGGTCCCGTTGGGGGATCTGAAACTCCACCAGCAGAGGCTTCCACTGATGGATATCGACGACGCTGGTGCCGGGCGAGACATACTGACCGAGGCTCACCTGACGTATGCCCAGGTGACCGGTGAAGGGCGCTCGCACCTGCAGATTGGTGAGCGCCGCCTCATCGGCCTGCACGGCCGCCTGGGCTTCTCCGAAGCCCGCCTCCGCCGATTGCAACTGGGATTGGCTGGTGGCCTGCCTGGTATAGAGCTTGCGCTGGCGCTGCAGTTGCTGGCGCGCGTTGAGCAACTTGGCCTTGTCGGCGGCCAACCGGGCACGCGCCACGTTGTCGTTGAGCTGCACCAGCAGGGTGCCGGCCTTGACGTCCTGCCCGGAATGGAAATGCAGTCCGATCACGGTGCCGGCGGTCTGGGTGGTGAGGGTCGTGCCCTGGACGGCCTTGAGGCTGGCCACCGCGTGCAGCCGCTGGTGCCATGTGTGGGTTTGGGCTTTGGCGACGGAAACACTGACGGTGGGAGGCGGCGCCGAGGCCATGGCCTTGCGGATCATGGAGCCGACGAATCGGTTGAATCCGATCGCCCCGCCGTAGACGATGCCCACGAACAACAGCATGATCACGATGCGTCGGATAAGACGGGTCTTGCGCGAAGCCATGAGCTGAGCTCCTCAGGAGTGTTCCACCGGGACGACGGTTTCGGCACCGGCAGCGCCTGCCACAGTCCGCCTACCGCCCCAATTCATCACAGGGCCGTCATAGACGGCCACGCAGTTGTTGTATTTCGCGCCGCTGATCATCATCGGCCGCCGATCGACTTCAACCGCCCGCCCGCCGCCTGCGGGCTTCGGCTTCCGCCAGGGTGACGCCGTAGTCGGTCAGCCGTTCCAGGGTTGCCGCCAGGGCGGGGCCGTCGCTCAACAGGCCGGGGGCAAAAGCCTCCACATAGTCGCGCTTCATGAAAAACACCAGTGCCATGCCGGCCAGGCTGATGGCGAGTTGTTCGATCGCCTCATCGGGCTCCGCGGCGCCGCAGTGCCGACACAGGAACCGGCATACCTGCTCGTGGCGAGGGCGGAAGAAATCCACCCGCCGCTCGTTCAACAGCCCGGTGGGCTGGACCTGCTCGCGGACCAGCAGCATGTGCTGGTGCGGCGCCATGCAGGATTCGGTCAACAGCCTGGTCAGTGGCCTGAAGAAAGCCTCCAGACCTTCGCGCAGCGTCGAGTCCGGCGCGCTGAGTGCTTCCGGGACCTCGGTAACGTATTCAGGAGGTCGAAACACCTCCCGGTACAGGGTCGCCTTGTCGCCGAAGTAGTAATGGATCGCGGCCGCGTTGGCCCCTGCCAGCCGGCAGATTTCCCGCGTCGACGCACGGGAATAGCCCTTTTCGGCGAACACGCCCATGGCCGCCTCGATAAGGCGTTGGCGGACGTTGGGGCCGGGTTCTGTCACGGACTTTCTGCAGGCTGGGACGAAGCCAGCATGGTAGATGATTCAAACAACCGCTTCAAGCACACGCTTGAGCCGGCGCGGCGGCTTGCGGGTACGTGCACCGAGGCGCCCGGACGCCGCGGCACCGTGCGTGCTGCGCGGCCGCCTCCGCCGATGTGAAAAACCCGGATCGACCCCCGATGCGGTCTCTCGTGAGTGCCGTTGCGTTCAGCGCAGCGTCTGATTATTCTGCCGCTGACCTTGCAAATGCCCCACAGCGGGAAGCTGGACAGACATGGCCCGACCGAAGTCCGCCGCGCAAAGCATTACCCCGAATGGGCTCAAGGATCTGTTGCGCGCCGGCGGCGAACTGGCGCTGATCGACGTACGGGAACAGGGCCCCTTCTCCGCCGGGCATCTGTTGCTCGCCTCCTGCCTCCCCCTCAGTCGCCTGGAGCTGTTGATCGGGGCTCTGGTACCGCGGCGGAACACGCCCACGGTGGTGGTGGATGGCGGGGAAGACGATCTGGCTCCGCGGGCGGCCGCCCGCCTGCAGGCGCTGGGCTACAGCGACGTGGCGGTCCTCGAACGGGGCATCGAGGGCTGGCGGGCCGCCGGCTTCGAGCTGTTCTCCGGAGTCAACGTGCCCAGCAAGGCGTTCGGGGAAATCGTCGAACAGACCTGCCATACACCTTTGCTCACCCCCAAAGAGCTCAAGGCCCGGCTGGACGCCGGCGATCCGCTGGTGGTTCTCGACGCCCGGCCCATGGAGGAGTACCGGCGCATGCACATTCCCGGCGGCATCGACACCCCGGGCGCCGAGCTGGCCTACCGGGTCCGGGAACTGGCCCCCGACCCCCGCACGCTGGTGGTGGTGAACTGCGCCGGGCGTACCCGCAGCATCATCGGCGCCCAGTCCCTGATCAATGCGGGCATTCCCAACCCGGTGGCCGCCCTCAAGGGCGGCACCATGGGCTGGCGCCTGGCAGGCTTCGAGCTGGAGCACGGCGCACAACGAGCCGCTCCGCCCCCTTCACCGCAGACACGAGCCCGAGCGCTCGCCGCCGCGCGCAATGTCGCCCGCCGGGCCGGGGTGGAAAATGTCGATCGGACGGAACTGGCCGCATGGCAGGCCGAATCCCCGCGCCGTACGACCTTCGTGTTCGATGTGCGCAGCCCCGAGGAATTCGAGGCCGGTCACCTGCCCGGCAGCCGCAGCGCGCCGGGGGGACAGCTCGTGCAGGCCACCGACGAGTACGTCGGGGTGCTGAATGCCCGCCTGGTGCTGGTGGACGATACGGAGGTGCGCGCCTTGATGACCGCCTCCTGGCTGCGGCAGCTGGGTTGGCAGGAGGTCTATGTCCTGGCCGGAGGGATTGGCGATCAAAGGCTGGTACAGGGACCCGTTCCGACACCGGCACCGGCCCTGGAAGCCGTCGCCACGGTCGACGCCGGAGCGCTGCAGCGTGCCCTGGCTGACGGCAGCACGGCCGTGCTGGATGTAGCCACCAGCAAAGAGTACCAGGCCGGACATATACCCGGGGCCTGGTGGGGCGTGCGGGCACGCCTGCAGCAGGCGCTGGCGGTGATGCCGCCGATGGACTCTCTGGTAGTGACATCCCCGGATGCCCTGCTCGCCCGACTGACCGCCGGCGACGCACAGGCGGCGCGGCCCGACGTGGCCGTCCAGGTCCTGGAAGGCGGCACCCGTGCCTGGTTTGGCGCAGGCCTGCCCACCGCCGCCGGCATGGAGCGGCCCACCTGCGAAGCGGACGACCTGTGGTACAAGCCCTACGAGCACCCGGAAGCGGACCCCGCCGCCATGCAGGGCTACCTCACCTGGGAGGTGGACCTGGTACCCCAGATCGCCAGGGACGGCGATGCGCGCTTCAAACCTCTGGTGCCGCCGGTCTAGCCCGAGACGACCTGGATGGCGTTGCCCCGCCGGCACCTGGGCTATAGTGGGACACGAGGCGCCTGCTTGCGGGCCGGAATGCGTGCGGGGCGAGCAAAGGCTTTTCCATCGACCGGGAGCCACGACGATCGACTCCGCCCCGTGGAAAACGCCGGAGAGCCGGCGGCCGGAGCCACCCCGTCACGGAGCATCGACCATGAGCGGTACGGGCAGATTGCGGGAATTCGTGCGACAGATGACGTTGCTGACCTCCCAGGTGGGGGCCGACGAGCCCGCCATTCTGGCCGGCGGGCGCGAGCTGCTGGGCGAGCTGGTGCGCTACGACGACTGGCTTCCCGATGCCTTCGCGCAACCCGATGCCACCTACTACCGCCAGTATCTGCTCTACTGCGACCCGCTGGAACGGTTTTCGGTGGTCAGCTTCGTATGGGGTCCGGGCCAGTCCACGCCCGTGCACGACCACACCATCTGGGGGCTGGTGGGCGTTCTGCGCGGCGCCGAAGTCTGCGAGTCCTTCGAGCGGGCTCCGACGGGCCGGCTGCGCAGTCTGGGGACCAGCACACTGGCCACGGGTCAGGTGGATGCGGTGTCTCCTGGCATCGGCGACATCCATTCGGTGAAGAACGCTTTCGACGACCGCGTGTCCATCAGCATCCATGTCTATGGCGCCGATATCGGCGCGGTACGCCGTCACGTGTTCAGCCCGGACACCGGCGAGGCGAAGGCATTCGTCTCCGGCTACGCCAATACCCTGCTGCCGAACCTGTGGGGCGAGCCTGCTCCCCAATAAGGGCGGCGGAGATCAACCTTCCGTGCCTTCCCGAAGGTTCTCGTCCACAAATCCGGCGTGCGCCCCCAGGGGCCTCTGCACAGGTCGATCAAGGGGATGATCGCCAGGCGCAAAGAGGCGGGGAAGCGCCGTTTACAGAGGGTCTGTCGCTTCGCGACCCCGCATTCCGAGCGCCTTGGCAACGCCGTGAACGCCGCTTCAGCGGCCGGCGCAGAGGTTCCCCAGGCGCCGCCATCTCGCGAGGTCTTCCGGACGATCGATATCCCAGGACTCCGGCAGCTCCTCCCAACTCCACTGCATGTCCCGCAGCCGCGCCCGGGTCAGCGCTGCGACCCGTCCACTGCCCCAGGGTATGGCATCGAACAGGCGTCGGTCGGTGCGTCGCCCGCCTATCAGCCAGTAACCGCCGTCCTCCACCGGACCCAGAACCACATCCCGACCCGCGCGCAAGGCGGCGAACGCGTGGGCCAGATCCGCAGCCGAAGCGGCGGGGCAGTCCGTGCCCACAAGAACCGCAAACCGGGCGCGCCGCAATGCGTCCCGCAGGGCGCCCAACATGCGCCTACCCAGGTCGCCTTCCCCCTGGTCATGCAGGGTGGCGCCGTAGCGCCCGGCGCAATCCCGGAGGAACGGATCGGCGCTGTCCGTGCACCACAGCTCTACCGGACAGAGTGAGGCCGAGACAGCGGTTTGCAGCGTCCGGGCCACCAGGCGGCGCTGCAGGCGCGCACAACCATCGCCCCCCAGCAGGGGCATCAGCCGCGTCTTGACCTGTCCGGGGACCGGCGCCTTGGAAAACACCAGCACACGCCCATCCGGAAACAGGGGAGCGTCAGCCATGGTAGCGTTGCGCCAGGGCGGCGGGATCGGCCCCCAGGGCATAGGCCAGACGCAGCCGCCACATCAGTGCAATCGTGCGGGCAACACCGTCGCGCTCCCAGCGCCGCGCGGAGGTCAGCAGCCGGACCCTGAGGCACGCCGGCGGCCCGTGGGCTTTCAAGCGCCGGCTCAAGGCGATGTCCTCCATCAACGGCTGGTCGGGAAACCCGCCCACCGCATCGTAAAGGGTGCGGGTGACGAACAGGCCCTGGTCGCCGGTCGCGATGCCGGTGAGCCGCGAACGCAGATTCATGGCCGCCGAGACCGTCGGCAGCAGCGCATGGCATCCCGCCAGATTCACGTCGAAACGACCCCAGCGATAACCGTCCCGGGTCAGGGCCGTAAGCAGCGTCAGGTCGGCATCGGGCGGCACCACGGTGTCGGCATGCACGAACCACAATACCGTCCCGCGGCAGGCCGCCACCCCGGCCGCCATCTGGCGCGCCCGTCCCCGCGGCCCGCGCAGCACCCGGTCCGCCCGCCGGGCCGCACGGTCGGGGGTCCCGTCGGTGCTGCCCCCGTCCACCACCAGGATTTCGTGGCCCCGGGCCCGCAGGGGCTGGAGACTGGCGAGGGTCGCGTCGATGCCGTCGGCCTCGTTGAGCGCAGGAACGATCACGGACAATCGCGCGGGCATGGTCATCCGCGTCCCCGTGTGTGCTGACGGGCGCTACAGCGCGCCGCCACAACTGGAACCCTGGCCGGCGGTGCAACCGTAGCAGTGGTCGGCCACCGCAATCGGATGACCGGTCAGGTCGGTATCCATCAGATCCCGCAACCGCACGCCATCGCCGCGGCCCGAGGGCTTGGCCAGACCAAGCATCTGATTGAAGTCGCAGTCATAGACACGGCCTTGCCAGTCCACACTGATGAGGGTGCGGCACATCACCCGCTGCAGGTTGTCCGGACAGTAGGCCGTGCGCAGTCGTTCCATATAGGTATTGAACTGCCCCTTCGAGACCAGGGTGCTGCCGAAACGCTGGATGGGCATGTTGGTCAGGGTGAACAGATGATTGAACTCGATTCCATAGCGTGCATGGAGGTGGTGCCTGTAGTCGGCTTCGAGGCTGGCCTGAGGCGGGGGCAGGTCCGGACCCACCGGGTTGTAAACCAGATTCAGCACCAGGCCGGAACCCGGGCGCCCGTAACCCTGCGCGTTCAACCGGCGCAATGCCCGCATACTGCCGTCGTAGACACCGGCGCCCCGCTGACCGTCCACGTTGTCGGGCAGATAACAGGGCAGCGAAGCCACCACTTCCACCCGGCGGGAAGCAAGAAATTCGGCCAGGTCCTGTTGCCCGGGCTCGTTCAGCACCGTGAGGTTGCAACGGTCCATGACATGCACACCCAGCGCGCCAGCCCGCTCCACCAGGTAACGGAAATGGGGATTGAGCTCCGGGGCGCCACCGGTGATATCCAGGTTGGCCGCCCCGCTCGCCTGCAGGTATGCCAGCACCTCATCCACCGTTTCCCGTGCCATCACCTCGGTGCGGGCCGGGCCGGCATTCACGTGACAGTGCAGACAGGACTGGTTACAGCGATAGCCCATGTTCACCTGCACCGTTTCCAGCGCCCCTCGCCGCAGGGGTGGGAAATCCGTGTTCTTCAGCAAGGGCAATGTGGCATGCATGACCGCACATCCTCCGCGCCTGTTGCGCACCGTGGGATCGGCTCGGCGGCGCGCAACATCTGCAGTGCACCGCGCCGGACCCCGTCACCCGCCGTCACCGCCGAGCCGCGCGCAGATCGGCCCGGACCCCACGATCGAATGAACGAGCCGGCGTGCAGGGTCATCCTGTTCCGCGCCCCCGCCGCAACCGCATGACAAAGCGGGGCAGAAAGGCCGCTGTGGCCAGCAGGCCGAGGGCCAGCAGACCCTTCTGGACAAGACCCGGACCGCCTGCCAGCGCCTCGCGGCCGGCATAACCAAGATAGGTGTAAGCCAGCGCCCCGGGCAACATGGCGACATACGAGGCGATCACATAATGGAGCAGGCGAATGCGCGTCAGCCCCAGGGCGAAATTGAGCAGATTGAACGGGAACAGCGGAACCAGCCGCACGAAGGCCACGAACCGCCAGCCCTCGGCGTCCACACCGTCCATCAGTCGCCGCAGCCGACCGCCACTGCGCCGGGCGACCCAGTCCGCCGCCAGGTAGCGCGCCACCAGGAACGCCCCTGTCGCCCCGGCTGTCGCGCCGGTCAGGCTGTAGAAGGTGCCCCATAACGGGCCGAACAGCGCACCGCCGGCCAGCGTCAGGATCGAACCCGGGAAGAATGCCACAGTGGCTGCCGCATAGGCGGCCACGAAGGCCAGCGGCCCCCACCAGCCGGCGCCGTCGAGCCAGCGGCGCAACGCCGCGCCATCCACATGCCCCCGCAGCAGCAGCGCGGCCACCACGGCGGCGCCCAGCAGCAGCGCCACAACCAGCCGTTTTCCCGTCGCCGCGCCTGCGGGCCGCTCCCCTTTCATCCCCGTTCCCCGTCCGCGCAGCCAGCGGCACCGACGGCTCCCGCCGGCCGCCGTGCGCACCTCACGCCGCAACGTCACGCAGCCTGTCCAGCGCCCCACGCACCACGTCGACACCGGCACCCGGACGGTGCGCCTGCTCGCTCAGGTGCCGACGCCAGGCGCGCGCCCCGGGCACACCCTGAAACAGTCCCAGGATGTGGCGGGTGATGCGCTGCAGCGGGACCCCGTCGGCCAGTTGCCGTTCCACATAGGGCAGCAGGGCCGCCACCACCTGCTCACGCGAGGGCGGCGCTGCGGGATCCGCGAAAATGCGGCTGTCGGCCGCCGCCAGCAGGTAGGGATTGTGGTAGGCCTGGCGGCCGATCATGACGCCGTCCACATACTCCAGATGCCCTAGCGCTTCATCCAGATTGTGTACCCCACCGTTCACGAGGATCTCCAGCGCCGGAAAGTCGGCTTTCAGACGGTACACCACATCGTAGTGCAGAGGCGGCACATCCCGGTTCTCCCTGGGGCTCAGCCCCTGCAGCCAGGCCTTGCGGGCATGGACGATGAGCGTGCCGCAGCCGGCGTCGGCCACCGCCTCCACGAACCGGCACAGCGCGTCATAGGAATCGTGCTCGTCCACCCCGATACGGGTCTTCACCGTCACCGGCACCGCTACCGCGCCGATCATGGCAGCCACACTTTCGGCCACCCGCCCGGGCTCCAGCATCAGACAGGCCCCGAAGCGCCCGGACTGGACCCGGTCGCTGGGGCAGCCCACATTCAGGTTGATCTCGTCGTAGCCGAAACCGGCGCCGATACGAGCCGCCTCGGCCAGTTCCTCCGGCTCGCTGCCGCCCAACTGCAGGGCGATGGGATGCTCCAGGGGATCGAATCCCAACAATCGCTGCCGATCGCCGTGCAGGACGGCCCCGCTGGTCACCATTTCCGTGTACAGCCAGGTGTGCCGGGAGATCAGGCGCAGAAAGTACCGGCAGTGGCGATCCGTCCAGTCCATCATCGGGGCCACCGCCAGTTTCCGCGCGTTGGTCGAGGGTACGGAATCGTGGTGAGAATCGGCTGCTGGCATGGGTATCGGGCGCGTGCCCGCCCGGTCGACGGCACGCAGACAATGTTGGCACGGCGACATTCTAACAGCTGCCGCCTCCATATACGCGTCGCGTGCCGGGGGCTGCCCGCACTGTCGTTGCGCCCCCCGCGATCAGTCGGAGCGGGCGCAGCGCCAGTCGCGCGAGAGTGCGTCCCCGGAAACCGCCCGGAGGCATTCTCGCCGCCATCGGATCGCACATTCCGTGCACCGGAGGGGGTCTGCACGTGGGCGCCCGGGCGGCTGGCGATTTGCCGCTCTGCGTGCAAGAATACGCCAGCCCACGGACCGCTGCGGGCATGCTCGCGCGGCAAACAAGCGACAACCTACGGCTGCTGCGGCGCCTTGCGCCCGCCGGCGCGCTGTGTGTGTATGAAAAACCCCGTGACGGTCAATTCCGACTCCAACGCCCGCAGCGACCGCTGCGCCGGCAGCATACAGCCGCCCGACTGCACGCCCAGCGCAGCCTGCCCGGCCGCCCGCACCGAGGGCCGCTGATGCGCTACGCCGCTATCGCCCGCATACTGGGGCTGCTGGTGCTCATCTTCGGGGCGAGCATGCTTCCGCCCCTCGGGGTGTCCCTGTGGTACCACGACGGCGAGGCCCAGCATTTTCTTGCCAGCATCCTGGTCATTGTGGCGCTGGGTCTGGCCCTGTGGCTGCCCACCCGCCACCGCCGCGCGGAACTGCGTACCAAGGACGGCTTCATCATCGTGGCCCTGTTCTGGGTCGTGCTCGGCTGTCTCGGCGCTCTGCCGTTCATGTTCGGCGCCCATCTGTCCTTCGTGGACTCGCTGTTCGAATCGGTCTCCGGGTTCACCACCACCGGTGCCACGGTCATACAGCATATCGACAACCTGCCGCCTTCCATCCTCTATCACCGCCAGCAGATCCAGCTGCTGGGCGGCATGGGGGTGGTGGTACTCGCGGTCGCCGTACTGCCCATGCTCGGCGTCGGCGGGATGCAGCTCTATCGAGCCGAAACGCCGGGGCCTATGAAGGACGAGAAGATCACGCCCCGCATCGCCCACACCTCCCGGGCCCTGTGGCTGATTTACTTCGCGTTGACCGCTGCCTGCGCGTTTGCCTACTGGCTGGCCGGCATGAAGCCGTTCGATGCCATCGGCAACAGCTTCTCCACCCTGTCCACCGGCGGCTTTTCCATGCACGACGCCAGCCTCGGCTATTACAACAGTCCCGCCATCGAGGCGATTGCGGACGTGTTCATGCTGGCCGGCGGCATGAACTTCACCGTGCACTTCATGGTGTGGCGCGGCCGCAATCCCATGCACTATTTCACGGACCCGGAGGTGCGCACCTTCCTGGTGGTGGTGGCGGTGGCCATCACGCTCATCACAATCGGCCTGGCGTTTACCGGCTACTACGGCAGTGTGTGGACCGATCTGCGCTACGCCGCATTCCAGGTCATCTCGGTGATCACCAGCACCGGTTTCACCACCGCCAATTTCTCCGTCTGGCCCCTTTCCCTGCCGGTACTGCTCATCCTGAGCAGCTTCATAGGCGGGTGCGCGGGTTCCACCGCCGGCGGCATGAAGGTCATCCGGGTGCTGCTGCTCGGCAAGCAGGCCACCCGCGAAATCACCCGTCTCGTCCATCCCAATGCCGTGATGCAGGTCAAACTGGGCGGGCGCACGGTTCCCGAGCGCACCATGGCGGCCGTATGGGCCTTCTTTTCGGCCTACGTGGCGGCCTTCGCCGTGCTGATGCTCGCCATGATCAGCACGGGCGTCGATCAGGTCACCGCCTTCTCGGCCATCGCCACCTGCATGAACAACCTCGGTCCGGGGCTGGGAAAGGTCGCCGCCAACTTCCACAGCCTCAACGACACCGCCAAGATCATTTCGGTGATTGCCATGCTGCTGGGGCGGTTGGAGATCTTCACCATCCTGGTGCTGCTCAGCCCGGCGTTCTGGCGCAACTGAGACCGCGCTTTCCTCCCGCGGTCCTTGGCCAGGGCCATGGAGCCGCGCTGCCGCCCGCCAGCGCGTACCCCACGGCACACCTGGGCGACAGCGCCGACCCTGGCCGCCCGGCGGCCTGCTTTACGCAACGGCATTACCCCGACAGGCCTGCGCGCCAGCGACGGACGTGCAGTTTCATCACAAACGCATCAGCAGGCCTGCTGGGACGATCACCGCCATCTCAGTACTGGCTGCCGGTGTTGGATTTGCTGCCACTCATGGGTTTGCTGCCGCTCATGCCGTGGCCGCCCCCCATGGAGCCGCTTCCGTTCATGGAGTTTCCGCTGCCCATGCTGCTGCCGCCCATGGAAGTGCCGTTACCCGCGGAACTGCCACCCTTCATGCTCGAACCCGATTGACCGGCGGAAGACTTTCCCACCTCGGTCTCGAAAGCGGCAAACTGGCTGCTGCTGATACCGAGCGCGTTGGCGGTCTTGTGGTTCAGGGTGCCGGTGGTCTTCAGGCTGTTCGCCTGCTGAAACTTCTTGAGCGCGCCTTCGGACCGGGAGCCCCACAGGCCGTCCACGTGGCCGATGTTATAGCCCTGGCTCCTGAGCTTCTTCTGAACGGCTTTGACACCGGGATGCTTCTGGCTGCCCTGGGACGACGATTGCATCTTCATGGAATTCCGGGATGCGGACGTACTGTGCTGCGCCATGCCGGCCTGCTGGGCCGCGAAGGCGGGGGCTGCCATCAACACCGACAGAGCGGATCCAATGGCGATATGTTTTAGTTTCATGAAGAACCTCCTTTGTTCCTTTGCTTGCGAAAACCAACGGTTCGTCTCCGTTGGCGTCGAGCGCCGACCTGGAAATCGTCTGACCAGGCCGGGGCGTACGGCGGGCCGCCCCGTCAGCAATAGCAGTGCAACCCGACGCGGGCGAGTTCCCCCGGCACGTTGGCTGTAGCCGGCGGTTCGTTCTGCGGAGCAATCCCCGTGCCAGCGACTCCATGCACGCCACACCAACGCCTTGAGCACTGTCATCCGCCTGATGTGTTGCCGACGAACGACGACGCGTAGGCACAAACGTTGGATCTGCTTCAATACCGGGAAATTGTGTTGTCGCCCCCGAGCAACACGCCCCTCGCCAATCCACCGGATTCATCGGTATCCCGCAGGTTGCAATTGCCCGCGCGCCGGACTGGGCTATGCTTTAACGATCTATCGAAGTCTGCATCGATCGCCGCGAAGGCCTGCACGGCGTACCCAGGGAGGCAGCCACTTCATGGATCGCACACAACCTCACTTGTCATGGGGCTTGCACGCCTTCCACAAGCGCTATCATGGTCGCCCTGCCCCGGGGCTCGCGCGGCCCGCCATTGGACGGCAGCGGACGTGGGGCCGCTGCACACGATCATGAATCCCGACACGCTGAATCGAGTTCTGAAGCACGCCTTTGCGGAGCGGCACATAGCCACAGCCGATCAGGAATCCCCGCCCCTGGCATGCTGCCTCCAGCACATCTCCTGCCTGCTGTCGATTCTCAAAGCGTTCGAGCGGGATTCGTCCGATCTGGACGACGTGCTACAGACTGCGGTGGAAATGCTTCCCACCGGCTTCCGCGCCTTCGGGGCGACCGGTGCCCGGTTGACGCTGGGCGAGAAGACGTTCCGATCTTTCGGGTTCGAACCGTCCGCCACCATTTGGGCCAACCCTGTCGTCAACTCCGACGACCATACTGATACCCTGGAACTTTATCTCGATACCGATCGGAATCAGGACCTCCCGCTCGATTCCTACAGTACGGCCAGGGATTTCTTCGAACTGCTGGCCGAGGAGCTCGCGGGACTCATCGCACGATTCCGGGAGCGGGCGCAGGTGCACGAGGAAGCGGCCTGGTGGCGGACCGTCACCGACGAAGTCGCGGAAGGCATCGTCATTCAGGATGCCCAGGGCGCCATTCTCCACAGCAACCGAAGCGCGCAGCAACTGCTCGGCTACTCCGCGGACGAACTGCTGCACCGCTCCCGGCTCGGGAGGGCGTGGAACGTCAAACGCCAGGACGGATCGCGCTGGCCGACCGAAGAGCATCCCGCCAGCCTGACACTGCGCACCGGCGAACCCAGCCGCAATGTCGTCATGGGCGTGGACAGGCCCGACGGAAGCGAAGCCTGGATCCTGATGAACACTCAGCCCCTGTTCGGCAAAGGTGCGGACCGCCCGCAGCAAGTGGTGATCTCGTTCCGGGACATTACCGAATTGCGCAGCGTGGCCGACGCCCTGTCCCAGGAGATGGACGCCGCCGAGCGGGAACGCCGGCGACTGCGGGCCGTGCTGGACGCCCTGCCGGTGGGCGTCTATATCGCCGACCGGCAGGGCGTGATCGTGGAGAGCAACGCCGCCGGCCGCCACATCTGGGACTGGGACTGCAAGGACGGGGAAGCGGTGGGACCGGAACACTACAGCGCGTTCCGCGCGCGCTGGAGTGCGACCGGAGAGCCCATCGGCGAGGGCGAATGGGCCATGGCACGCGCCCTCGGGCATGGGGAAACCTGCCGGGACGAAGAGATCGACATCGAAACGTTCGCCGGCGCCCGCAAGACCATCCTGAACTACGCACTACCCTACTTCGACGACAACCGTCAGCTTCTGGGCGCCGTCGCGGTCAACGTCGACATCACCGACCGCAAGCAGGCCGAGCTGGACCGATCCCGACTGGCGGCCGTGCTCGACTCCTCCCACGAAGCGATTCTCAGCAAGGATCTGCAAGGCCGGATAGCGAGCTGGAACACGGGGGCCGAGCGACTGTACGGCTACCGCGCCGATGAGGTGATCGGCCAATCCGTGGAACTGCTCGTACCGCTGGAACGTCGAGGGGAAGGAATCGCTATTCTCCAACGGCTGTTCGATGGCGAGGATGTCCGTCGCCATGACACCGAGCGCGTGGCCAAGGACGGGCGACGCCTGTTCGTTTCCATCACGGTCACGCCGATTCGCCATGGCGGCCAGGTCATCGGCGCCCTCACCGTCGCCCATGACGTCACCGAACGCAGGGAACTCCAGGCCCGACTGGAATACGATGCCAGCCACGACAACCTGACCGGTGCGGCCAACCGCCGACTGTTCATGGACCGCATTGAACATGTCATGGCGCGCGAGCAGCGCCACAAAACCGGCTATGCCGTGCTCATGATCGACTTGGACGGGTTCAAGCACATCAATGACGACCTGGGCCATCTCGCCGGCGATCGTTACCTGGTGGAAGCGGCCAGACGTATCCAGAGCTGCCTGCGTCCGGAAGACACCCTTGCCCGCTTCGGCGGTGACGAATTCAGCGTGCTGCTGGAGGGCATCACCGGAATGGATGACGCACTTCAGGTGTGCGATCGAATCCACGCCGCATTGGAACGCCCCATGGCTTTGGAAGCCCAGCTGCGCCCCATCCGTGCCAGCATCGGCGTCGCCCTGAACTCCATTGCTGCGCGACATGTGGAGGACCTGTTGCGTGCCGCCGACTCGGCATTGTACCGGGTCAAGACGCTCTGCAAAGGGGGCACGGATGTGTTTCAGGGCGACGCTCACCTGCAATCCGACACCCCGGATTCTGTGGCATAGCGCCGTGTTCTGATAGCCTGCTTTCGGATTGCGCCCAGCTGCGGAAAAATCGACGCCGCGCGCATGGAATGGACACAACCCTGCGGCTCACCGGCCGCCACCACCAGCGCTTCCATAACACCTGTGGTACATATCCGGATCGTATTCCGCGAGGCAGTGTTCTATTGCCCATTCGTAGTGCGTGAACGCAAATTCATTGCGGTCGACAAGCCTTCAAAAAGCAATTTTCCCTGCTATCATCCGTCCACTGTAGACGTCACCCTTTCAGAATCCGCGCTGCAATAATCACTTCCAATAATCACTTCAAGGAGGAGGTGGAAAACGGTGACTTGGTGGGGCAAGCTCATCGGTACCATGCTCGGGCTGGCGACCGGCGGCCCGATCGGTTTTCTGTTGGGCAGCGCTTTCGGTCACGGGGTCGACTCCAGCGTGGAGGCCCTTTCCCGGAAAGGCACTGCGCACCGAGCGCACGTTGCCCGAGGCGTGACGTACGCATGCACATTCTCCGTCATGGGCTTCGTCGCCAAATCCGACGGCCGGGTCACCGAAGCGGCAATCGCTACCGCCGAAGAGATCTTCCTTGAAATGAAACTCTCGCCCCAGGGGCGCGCGCTGGCCATCGCTCTGTTTCAGGACGGGAAGAAAACCTCGTTCGACCCGGCGCCGCTGTTGGAGCAACTGCAAACCGGCTGCCGCGGAAGCCCCGAACTCTTACTCGACCTGCTGCGCATTCAATTGCGGGTGGCGTACGCCGATGGTCCTCTCTCGCCGGCCCGCAAGCGGGTTCTTCGACTGATACGCCAGCGCCTGGGACTCTCCGTCATCGCATTCGGCGAGTTGGAACGTGCGGTGCGCAAGCAAATGATGAACCGTCGCGGGCATCACCACCTCGCACTGCCCGGGTCGTTGGCACAGGCCTACGCGCTTCTGGGACTTTCGCCGGATTCCACGGACGAAGCTGTCAAGCTCGCCTATCGACGCCTGCTCAGTCGCCATCACCCCGACAAGATCGCGGGCTCCGGTGCCTCCGCCGAGGCCACCAGCCACGCTTCGCAAAACACCCACGCTATTCGGGTCGCCTACGAGACCATTGCAGCGACTCGGAGGAATGACCAGAGCCCGCCCAACGGTCGCCCCGCCGATCGTCCGCATCAATAGGCCCAGGCGAATCGACGAGCCTTCCCGGCCTCCGGGTCGACGAACGTCCACACACCCCCGGTTCCGGACTCTGCAACCCCTTTGTCGAAACAACCACGGCGCTCCGGCCAACGGCGAGACGGGGGACGCAATCCGTAGAGACGGAATCGATGGAAAGACCTCCGAAAATTGTCGATGATGTTTCCACATATTAATTAGTATATTAAAGCCACAATATAATCATAAGTCTCCGAGATTACTACTAATACACGGTTCTTACGCTTTTTTTGTGCTTTTCGAGCTCCTTTACACACCCCTGTTGGGGGCTCGAAGAGATCTTATTTAGTTTTCCTGTTCAGTACCTTACAAGTACATGCTTGGTGGCACGCGTTCTGCATCCCTGGCCTGCGGATGCCGAGTGCGAAAGACCACGCCGGCGGGCGTTAGGACCGCCGTGGATTTGGCACCGGCTCGGAGTTTACAGTGCAACTTCATGGAGGATTCTCAATGAAACTGAAGACGACTATTCCGGTCGCCATCGCAGGAGTGTTGTTTGCCGCGTCCGCGAGCGCCGCCTCGGTCCCATGGACGGGTACCGCGAACTACGCCGCTGGCCCCAACGGCGTGAGCAATGGGGACACAGTGGGCCCCTTCGACTCCTACGACCTCGGCGTAGGCGACGTGTTGCTGCAAGGTCAAGCCGGCAACACCGGCTCGCCAGCATCACCGGCGACGGGTGACATGTACAACGGCTACATTCAGGATTATGTGGTGCAGCACGACCTGAACGGGACCGGCGTGGCCGCGCCGCACCTGAACAGCACGGGAAGCGGTTCCGGTTACCAGTTGACCCTGGCGGGCAACTTCCAGGAAAAGATCAACTCCACCTCCGGGGGCATCACGACCTTCTCCCTGACGGGCGGCAACGCGAAGCTGTACCTGAGCGGAACCCCCAGCTACAACTTCTCCACCGACAGCGGGTTCACGAGCGGCAACCCGATTCTGAGCGGTACCATCGTAGGCGGCTCGGGGACGTTCGGGCCGAGCAACCTGGGCGTGACTTCCCTTGACTTCAAGGTGGACAACTACGACAAGAACATCTTCAGTCCCAACACCATCGCCGGAGGCAACTCGGTCTTCACGCTGCAGCTCGGCGGAGGAGCCAGCACCAGCAGCTTCCTGAGCGGGATCACCAGTGTCGGCGGTCATACCGTAAGCCCCGGTGATCTGACCCTGGGCGCGGACGGCAATCTCGCGCTGACGGCGGTACCGGTACCGGCGGCCGTGTGGCTGTTCAGCTCCGGGCTGATCGGACTGGTCGGCGTCGCCCGACGCCGCAGCATGAAAGCCTAAGACACCGCGCTCGACCGGCAATTCATAAACAATCTCCCCCCGCCAGCCCATTGGCCGCAGGGGCATCCTGATCCACGGGTGTCGCTGCGGCCGTTTTCTTTTGCGCCTCCGGTTGACCCGACGGCGCATCGGCGCACCCTCGTGCAGCGAGCGGCTCCGGTGCGCACGCGCGCCCGCCAATGCCCGGCGTCCCTTGTCATGCCCTGTGGCGCGGCCCCTGTGCATCGGCACGGAACCCGGCTGAACGGTGCACCGGCCCCATGCAGACGTGGGAAGTCGCCAACCGCGAGCCCCCGTGGTTTCAGGTGCCCGCCAAAGCCCAACGCGGGCGGCCTGTTTATGCCAGCGGCCACAACGACGCCCTGCCCTTACAGTGTTCGTCTTCATCCGGCCCGACGGCCACCGGCACCGCGACGCAGTCTACAAAGGGCCTGTCGCTTCGCGATCCCGCATTCCCAGCGTCCTTGCAACGCCGTGAGCGCCGCTTCAGCAGCCTGCGCAGAGGATCCCCGGGTGCCGACCCCGTTCGCGTTCCCCCAACTGCCTCCGATTCCCCCTTGTCGATCCCGGTGACCCGGCTCAGCGCCGGTGGCGTCGGAGAAGCTGAACGCATCCGGTGTAAGGCCCCATGGGGCATTTACAGCGATTTAGCGTGCGACCATGACTTTGTACGCCGAACTCGACCCACTGGCTCCGCCCACAACAATCTTGCCATCGGGCTCCAAGGCGGCCGCATAGATCCGGCTGTCCGGTGCCGAACCTACCGTGGTGGTGACGGTTCCGGGCTTGGATCCGGATGCGTTGAATGCGGTATCGAGGCTACCGTCGGCATCATAGCGGGCCAAAGCCAGTTGATATTGGGAACTGGTGCCACTATAGCCGGCAGCGACGACCTTTCCGTCCGGCTGGACCACTACAGACTGGGCACTGTCAACCGTACTGCTTCCCACGGGCGTAATGACGATACCCCCTTTTCCGAAAGCGGTATCGAGAGTCCCGTCCGGCTTGTAGCGGGCAACCGCGAAATCCTGGCCGGAGTTGCTCTGCGTCGCGTGGCCCGCCACGACGATTATGTAGAGAGATTGAACACACAGATACAACCGTCCCTTCTAATGCTGTGACCCCGCATTGAAGGCATTTTTCATGCAATTGTAACAATAGGACGCCGCCCCAGGCGCCTTGGTGCGCAGACCGACCTGTCCGGTTAATCAAAGTTTCACGATCCGCCGGTAAGCTTCCCACATAACTTCCCATCGCTTTCAATTTCGGAACGAGGTTGCCATGAATCGTCCCGCCGCCTACGTCGCCGGCGCCGCTGCCCTCGCCCTCGCCGTCGCCTGGATGGAGGGCACCCGAGACCAACCCACTGCCGCTCCCGTGGTCGCCTCACAGCCCGGCACGGCGCACGCGCAGACAAACCCTCAGGCCCGGCGCGACTCGCGCTACGGCCTACACTCCGGCCCTGTGTCGGCCGTTCAGCCGCACGCTGCCGCTGGAACCCGCCCTCCGGAGGCCGCTCCTGCGGCCGCAGCGCCAGAGGGTATGAGCTCGACTCCGAGCCGGCCTCACGGCCCCGTACGGCCGGAGCCGTCCGAAACGGCAGGCACAACAGAACCCCCGGCGGCCACTGTGACCCTACCGGCGGCGCCGGCAGTTTCCACGGCCCCGAAGACCCAGGCTCAGGCTCAGGCTCAGGCTCAGGCGGAGAACGACCTTACCGCCGCCCTGCGCCAGTGGCGGGACCGGACCACCGTTCACAGCAACAATGGCCATATCGACATCAATATCGTCGGCGACACGACATCCTCTACAGCCGGTTCCAGGACCGGTTCCACAGCGAGCCAGAACCCATACCTGCCGACCGCGGCGCCTGAACCCGCCGTTGCGACGTCAGGGACCGCCTCCAACGGAAAACCCGACTGCACCCTGTATCGGGGGGGCAATAGCTTTACCCGTCTGAGGCTGACCATGATGGGTTGCAAGTTGTAGAGGCGGCCGCGACCGCATCGGGTTGGCGCAGATGTCAGCAGGCTCTGTCGACCACCGTCGGCGCGGCGCAGGGGGCCTGTCGTTGACGGAACCTGACGTTGCCAACGGTCCTCACCCCGAATCGAGACCATTCGTCGCTGAAGAACTCCGGTGATCGGATCGCGGCTGTGCAACCCCTTCAGCCGGGATTTGTTGCCTGAGCATGGAGTTGATCGCAATCGCGGCGCCATTGCCGCTCTTCGGCGGGTGGAGATGTAGCGCCGGAAATGCTGGCTGCCCTAATCGCCGGGGACTATCGCCGTTCAATGGCGGTGCCGGCGCCCGGGAGCCGACTGTACTTCCCAGGAGCACTCGCCAGACGCACCAGCTGCAGCGCACGGTGTCGGGGCAACGGCACGACAGGCTTTGAATATACGCGACGGAAGGTCTGTTGCAGAAAAACGGGTATGTTTCATGAAAAATCGCACCTTGGCTTGTCTTATTCTGTTATTCCTGCTCAGCGGCTCCTCCCTCGTCTCGGCCACAACGGCAGTCGCGCGCACCGCAGCGAGACTTCCGGCCGCCCTCGCTCCGCTGGCCAGGAAGCTGGACTTCGTCGTGCTCAGGACATTCAAAACGGACGCACCCGAAATTACCGGCTTTGTCGTCAAGGACGGGAACGGCCGGTTCGGCGTAGTCTATACCTACAAGAATTTTCTGATATCGGGTTCGCTGCTGGACGCCCGAGGCACCAATCTGACGCCTGCGTACGCCGCGAAATACATTCCCAAGCCCGATTATGCCGCCGTCGTCAAGACACTCGCCGATTCGCCCGGGCTGGTGAGCGAAGGGAAACGCGGTGCGCCCGAAGTCTACGTCTTCGCCGATCCCAACTGCTACTACTGTCGCAAGCTCTGGGAAGAAACCAGGGCTTGGGTCAGAGCGGGCAAGATCAGGCTCCACTGGGCGATGGTCGGCTTCCTCAAGCACTCGAGCACCGGACGCGCAGCGGCAATCCTGGCGGCGGCGGACGGGGCGAAGACGCTTACCGAGGACGAGGTGCGTTTCGACTTGAAGAATGAGGAAGGCGGCATAGCAGAGCTGAAGCCGGTACCGGAGAAATACCGGAAGATATTGCACAAGCACCTGGTACTCATGCAGGAACTCCATTTCCAGGGGACTCCGGGGGTGGTATTCAAGGACGTACACGGGCATTGGCAAGGCAGTCCGGGTGTTCCGAAGCTGGATCAGCTCGCCAAAACGTTGGGAATATCGCAGTGAGCACCTTCGATTAGCGCTTGCCCCGCTTTTGCCGGTCTATGCAACGTAACGGACAGCGCCCGTGCGCTGGCGGATTCTCGCCAACGATACACCCTGACGCCGGATTTCGACTGCCATGGGATCCTGCGCTGATTTTTTTTGCTCTTTGCGATTTGTCGCCCCATGGAATACGACACCAGGAGAATCTATTCATGGCTCCAGGACACATTCGTTACATCATCAGCGTCGCGGCCTTTGCCGTCACCATGGCCACTTGCACCGGCAGCATCGCCGGCCCCACCGCCTGGCTCCAGGTGGATGCCAGCTCTGACACCGACGCCCTGGTCAAAGCGTTCAATGACATCGACCGCAAGGTTCTGACACCCTGCGTCACTGCCGCCGGCAGGAATAATCCAGCTGTCCGCCAACAGTGCATCTGTGGGCACCGGAAGCAACTCCAACCCCGAGTCAAGGCGGTGGAAGAGATTCTCACACGCCACCCGACGTGGCGCGACAAGATGCTGAGCATCTACAGGAACAAGGTTCGGCGCGACCTACTGGTGAACCAGATCACCGACCTCGAGGTGGCAATGACCCGCTGCCACTAGCGTGGCGAGTCAAAGATTCCCATAGCAGAGCGTCGCCGGCGCGCACCGCTTCTTCCGGGGCCGCCCGGATCGGGACTACGAACCCGGCCCGCCTGCCGCTCGCGCGGGCTGCGTGCTGCTTGAGGAATCCGCGTCCGCGCTGCCTGAAAGCTGCTCCACCCGCAGCCGCTTGAGCTTTTCCCGGTACTCCTGGAGGATGTTTTCAACCTTCACCTGCTTGATACCGGTAACCGGCTCCTTCTGCAGCAGCGCTGCCATAACCCCTTTGTCGGCATAGCGCTTCAGCAGGTCCACATTCGCCTCGTACAGCTTGATATTCTTGCCGTCGCACTGTTGAAATGCCGTCCTCTGCTGCGCGAGTTCCTGCTGAAGGCGGTGCTTCTCCTGCCGGGTCTGATGCAGATCGACCACAGTGGCCCGCCAGCGGCCGGCCAGGTCCACCAGGCGCTGCCGTTCTTTCTTCATGCCGTCGATGAGGGCGTTGTTGCGATGGCGTGACGTTGCCAGTTGCTGCTCGCGCCCGTGCAGCTGCTTTTCCAAACCGGCATTGGCTGCCTTCAGTTTGTCGTTGGCCGCCTTCAGCTTGTCGTATTTGGTCTGCAGCTCCGCCTTCGCCGAAGACAGCTGCTTGAGCAAATACTGGGCCTTCGCCAGCGCAGCGCTGTCTCCGCCCCGTCGTGCGGTCTCCGCCCTGGCGCCGCCACCAGCCAGGCCGAGGCAGAGTACCAGCACGATGGTCAGCCCCCGTCGGTATCCCATGTTTACCCTCCTGCCGATACGCCTTGCCCGACTCCCATCAGAAGCGGGCATTCATGTCCAGTTGCAGAATATCGATGGCCAGGGGCGGTCCGTCGATGGCATCGGTGGACAGCCAGCGCGCTCCCAACCACACGTTGTCGTCGATGGCGTACTTGCCGCCTACCAGCCAACCCTTGGCATCGGTGCCGCCCAGGTGAAAGTCCGAGTCCGTGAACGCGTCGAGGACCGCATCCCGTTCCAGATACTTGTATGCCGCGTACACCTGCCAGTCGGTCCACAGGCGCACCTGCGGCATACCCACCTTGAGGGCAATCTGGTAACCTGTGGTGCGCGGTTGCACGTGTTCCCCGGTACGGCGAAAGATGCCCTCCTCACTGAACCCGACATTCTTGACGTAATCCGCGGTCAGCACGATGTGGGTCGGATTGAAGCGCGCGAAATCGTAGGACGCTGTCAGATTGATTTCCCGATACTTTGCAGCCAACGCCCAGAGTCCGGTGTTCTGATCGCCGTCGTTGCGGATGTCGAACAGGGTATTGCCCTTCTGCATGTACTGCGGCGCCGTATAGTCCAGCAGCGTGCTGTTGAGCACGTTGCGTTGGCCGGTGATGTTGCGGAAGTCGTAATAGGCCAGGCCCAGTCGCAGGCGCGAGTCATCGAAGAACCGCAGGTCCGCACCCACCTGTCCGCCGACCAGCCACTTGTCGTGGGCGGACAGGGCGATTTCCTGCAGGGGAAAGGCGCCCACGGTCAGGAACAGCGACTGACGGTCGAAGGGCACGTGGTTGATGTTGTACTTGTATTTTGCGGCGAGACCTTCGAATCCCAGATCCTTGTCCCACACCAGGTCGGTGGAATAGAACGGATTGGGCATGCGTCCGCCCCACAGGGTCAGCCAGGCATCGCCGGACGCGCCCTTGAAGGCATACTGCAGATAGGCCCTGTCCAGTACCACCTGATAGCGATTGAAGTAGTTGCCCAGGGTCTGATTGGTGGATACGGGGTCCCGCAGATTGCCGCTGCTCAAACGCGCGGCCACCTTGACCTCGTTGGTGACCTTGGCACTGAAACCGAAGCGCAGGCGTTCCCGCAGGCGGGTACGGTTCACCGTGGTGTTGAGGTAGGGGTTGTCGAGCTTGCCGCTACCGCCGGCCTTGTTGATGGCAAGGAAGTCGAAATATTTGTAAGGGGGATTCCCGCTCCCGAAACGGTCGGCCTCGGCCCGCAACCGGATGTCTCCGCCGAATTTGAAGCGCTTGGCCCACGCCGGCAGGGATGCGGGCACCAGCCAGCCATCCTGCTTGGCCTCGGTGACCAGATCGTCCTTGACCTCTTCGCGCAGTTGCGCACGCAACTCCTCGCGCATCTGGTCCTTGACGAACTGGGGGACGTAGGGGACACGCACCACATTCTTGTTCGATTCGCCCGACGCTGCGGGGGACTTCGCCTGCCGCTTCGCGTCGGCCTCGGCGCGTTTGACCAGCAGCTGAGCCTTCTGCCGGGTCAGCACACCCTGCTCCACCAGGGCATTGAGCAGGTTGATCACCGTCCCCTTGAGTTCCAGGAGGTCTTCCTTCTGGCCCGCGTGTGCGGAGGGGACGGCCAACATCGCCCCCATCAGGCATGCATACAGCGTGTTGCGCTTCATGATTGTGATATCCAAAGGTCGTTAGGGCCTGTTAACACTATAGGGGTCGCCGCTGCCGGAGCCCCATTTTTCGTCCTGCAAGGCGGAGCGAGTGCGGTGTAGCCCGGCTACATGAGCGAGCGACAACGCCGCGGGACGGAAAATGGGGCCCGGCCCTTCGGGT
>DATFML010000360.1:0-2186 GCA_035266965.1 Gammaproteobacteria bacterium | reverse complement strand
GGCAGCCGCGGCACCGACCACTTGATGGCCACTACCATGACGGCCGAGACGATGCCCAACAGGTAAAGGCCCTGATCGAACACGCGGCCCACCTCGGCCGGACGCTGCTCGCCCACCCGGCGGCCGACCATGATCTGCACCCCGTCCACCAGCCCCAGGGACGCAAACAGCGCCATGGTGTAGATGGCATCGGCCAGCCCCACGGCGGCCAGCGCGGTCACGTGATAGCGGGAAAGGAAGGCGGTATCGGTGATTTCGACAACGGTTTCGCTGATGCCGGCGATCACCAGCGGATACGAAATGCGCCAGATGTTCCCATAGGTGGGATTGAACCTCATGCCGGCCGGTGTCGCCCCGGATCAGCCATCGCGCCCACGCCCCTTTTCACAGCAGAACGATGTCGTAGGACTTGCGGTTCAGGTGCATCACCATGCATGACAGCAACGCGCCGCTTTTCAGGTATTCGCTGAGATTGAAATAGGCAACCTCGAAGCCGAAGCGCACGGCGATGTCTTCCAGCGCCCGGTTCTTGCGCTTTTCGTCTTCATAGTACTGATCGCTCGGCTTCATGTCCTGAATGTTGGATGCGTTCAACAGTATGTTGCCGAGCCTGATGGAATTGCATATCCCGGAGAAGCAGTCGTCAACGCTCACGTCCACGATCTCGGTGACCTGCTCGATGGCCGCCAGCTCTTCGCGGGTGTACATCTCGGTGCATACCAGTGTGGTTTCCCGGGTCAGGGGAAAGACCGTGCAGTCCAGATGATAGAGGTAGGGCTCGGTTTCCTCCAGGGCGACGATACGCATGTCGAACCGCTCGGCCATCCAGTCGTAGGCCCGGCGGTCCGAACGGGTGCCGTAGCCGCCCAGGTAGACGTTGTCGTGCAGGTGCTTGAGCTCGGCCTCGCCCTCGAAATGAAACGGTGGCGTCAGCACCTCGTAGCCCATCGAACCGAAGAAGGTCTTTCCCACCCCCGTTTCCGGCAGCCGGTTGGCAACGCTGAAGTTCGACAACACCACCACGTCCCGTTCGGTCAGGTGGTCGAGCACGATGCCCAGGTTGGCGCAATAGACCAGGTCCTGCAGCGGTGGCGCCTTGGGGGTGGGCAGCAGATAGACGAGCGCTTCGGCGGCCATGAAGTGATACAGCTGAAAGAACTGGTTCACGGCTTTGACGGCGTCCACCTGCCGGTGGGGCGCATCCAGCTCGGTCATCCAGGCGTTGTTGGCGATCTCCGCCGACAACGAAAACGGTACGTTCAGCAGATAGGCCGGCTTGTCCAGCCAGGTGGGACTCAATGGGTGGCCGTCGGGGATGGCGGGTGCTGACGCATTGCCGGGAACGTTCTCTGACATGGCGGGCTCTCGTGGGCGCTACCGGGTATCGAACGGATCGGTGACCTTCACCAACGGATCCAGGCCCGCCTCCACGTGCATGCCGGCCTCCAGCAGCACGGTGCAGCGGAACCGGTCGGACAGCGGGATGATCAGGTCCACCTGGGATCCGTAGCGGATCTGGGAGAAGCGCTGGTTCTGGGCAAAGGACTGGTGCTGCTTCAACCTGAAGGGGGTGATGGAATCCACATCGTAGTCGGCCACCTGCAGCACGTAGTAGCTCTGTTTGAGCTCCATGCTGAAGATGCGGTTCAACACCCGCTGGTTGTTGAACAGATAATCCGCCTGGCGGGTGTAGGGAGGCAGATCGGCGAGCAGATCCCGTTCCACGGGCACCATGGGAAAATTGCAGGTGGCGATGGGGTCCAGCTCACGGTAGGTCAGCCGCCCCGCATAGGGAATGCGGTTGACGTGTACATCGTAGAAGGTCATGAAGATGCCGATCACCAGGCTCTCGCCGGCGAAGTCCGGATCGCGCATGGCGGTGCGCAGGGAATAGGGGCGCCCCTTGATGTCCAGAATGGACTGGTCGGGCCGCACCCGCTCCGCATAGAGGATGACGCCGTCCGCGGGGGCGAAGAAATAAGCGGCATCCGAGTACATGGGACGATTCGGATCCCGGAAGAAATATTGCTCGGAAAGCCAGCGCATGGGGCGGGAACGCAGCGCAGCGACGTCGCTGTCCAGCCATTGTTGCAGCGTCTTCGCCATCAAGGCTCACCGTGAACGGCCGGCGCGAGCCATGGCGGCCGCCGGTTCGCTGACAGGGACAGAGCGCGCACAGTGCCCCG
>DATFML010000359.1:0-5325 GCA_035266965.1 Gammaproteobacteria bacterium | reverse complement strand
GCCAGGAACTGGCTCTTGGCGCGGTTCGCCTCCTCGGCTTCCGCCTTGGCCTTGGTCAACTTGCGGATAAGCGATCCGATGTACAGCGGCAACACGACCAACCCGACCAGAAGCCCGCCGGCCATGCTGAGGTGGTCGTGCCAGTAGGCGTTGTGCATCACCACCAGGGAAAACCCGGCCGCCGCGACCACGGCCGCCGTCAGCAGATAACGCTGGCCGAAGCGCAGCCCGTATCCGCTGGTCACCCAGATATAGACGATATACAGCCAGGACAGCCCTTCCCCCTGGCTGTACAGCAGCCAGGAAATCATCCCCAGATCGCCGAGGATGCACAGGTAGCGCCGCAGGGGCGATTGGTGGGGACGCAACGCAATGGCCACCAGGATCCCGATGGAGAACCCCAGATACAGCCCCAGTATCACCAGACCGTCGGACACGGCGGCCAGCGAACCATGCCGAAGCTGTCCGTAGACCGCCAGGTACAGCAAGGTCCCGGAGACGATTGCGGCACGCACAAACGCTTGTTCGTGCTCGGAATCGGGACGGTTTCGGAAGCGCTCGGCAAACGGTCCGAGAAAGTTCAGCCAGGCGCGGCCAGGCGTTTGCACAGGGGTAGACATGGGTCGGCGGCGTCTTGATTTGCACGGGACACAGGGGGTATCGGCCGACCGGGCCGCGACTTAAACGCCTACGCTGCTGGAATGACGGGCATTTTCCGGCGTGCTGCGGTCGCGATCCCAGGCACCTGCAGCCGGAGGAAGGCCTCTTCCCGGTGGATCGTGGACCCGCCCATGGGCGGTCAGGCGTCGCCCCCGGACGCCCCTTCCCGAACCGGCGCGGTGTCGGGAGCGGACAGCAGCACCACGGTGATGTTGTCCGTGCCGCCCTGTTCCAGCGCCAGCTCGATGAGCCGGTCGACCTTTTCCTGTTCCGAGCCGGCCCCTCCCAGCACCCGGGCGATGACGCCGTCCCGGAGTTCTCCGGTGAGCCCGTCGCTGCACAGCAGCAGTTGTTCACCCCGATACAGGCACCCTTCCAGCGTGTCCACTTCCACTTCGTCCAGACCCGTCGCTCCCAGCGCCTGGGTGACGTAATTGCGGTGCGGGTGATGGACCGCGTCGGCCGGGCTCAAAGCCCCCGAATCGATGAGCTGCTGGACCAGCGTGTGGTCACGGGTGAGCTGTGTCAGCTCGGTCCCGTTCCAAAGGTAGCCGCGGCTGTCGCCCACCCAGCTCAGCTCGAAACAGGCGTCGTGCAGGTGCACGGCGACCACCGTGGCCCCCATACCGGGCTTGCCCATCCCTTCGCTGGGGGCACGCAACACCGCCCGATGGGCGCTCTCCAGCGCCACCGCCAGGGGCACGCCACGATGCACCTCGTGCCGGACGAATTCCGAAACGATACGGCTCGCCACCTCGCCGCATTCGTGGCCGCCCATGCCGTCGGCGACCAACCACAACCCCGCGACCGGGTCGGCCACGAACCGGTCTTCGTTGAGCTCACGCACGCGTCCGGCGTGGCTCCCGTTGCCAAATTGCACGTTTGTCATCTGCCGCCTTTCAGGGGCCGGGATGCCGTTCCTCGGTTGCCGGGGAATCCGTGTCCGGTGGTTGGTACGATCACTGACCGGTGACCGGGTCGTAGGCCTTCGATTCGACGAACAACTCGAACAGGTCCTGCTCGATCTTACCGGCCTTGGCCTCGCCGGCAAGTATGTCCAGGGCGCGGTCCACCGGCAGTCCCTGCTTGTAGGGCCGGTCGCCGGCGGTAAGGGCGTCGTAGATGTCCGCCACCGTCATGATCCTGGACTGTATGGGGATCTGATCGCCATGCAGACCGAGGGGGTACCCTGAACCGTCCAGCTTTTCGTGATGGGCATGGGCGATGTTCGGGACCTGGGAGAGCTGCCGGGTCCAGGGCATGTGACTGAGAAACGCGAATGTCTGGCTGACATGGCATTCGATCTGCACCCGTTCCTCGGGCGTCAGACTGCCCCTCGAAAGGGTCAGAGCGGCGAACTCGAAGTCGGTCAACAGCCTGCGCTGGCTACCGTTGCGATCTGGAAAGCCGTACGCCAGCAGGGCACCCAGTTCGTCGGGGACCCGCTCGTCCGAGACCGTCGGCTCATTGGTGTGCCGGATCAGTTCCAGAAACTGTCCCAGACGGTCGAAATCCTGCGCCAGCTGCCGGTCCAGTGCCCGGCGGCGACGGCTGAACTCGGCAGCGGACAGCTGCTCGCGCTCGTGCAACTCCACCAGCTCCCGATAGGCCGCCCGTTCCAGGTTGGCCCGCGCGCACTCGAAGCGTTCCTCCACCAGATCCATCTGGGCCGGATACAGTTTCTTGGCCTTGGTCAGCACATGCTCGCGCACACCGACCTTGCCGAAATCGTGCAACAGGGCCGCATAGCGCAGTTCTCGCATCTGATCGTCGTTGAATGCGACATGACCCAGCCCCCGCCCGCGTTCCCGGTCGACGGCGTGGGCGAGCCGGCTGGTGTATTCCGCCACCCGGAACGAATGGCCCGCGGTGCTGGGGTCGCGGGCCTCGATGGCATGGACGGAGGCCTTCACGAAACCCTGGAACAGGTTCTCGATCTCTTCGTACAGACAGAAGTTCTTCAGCGCCACCGCGATCTGCGCGCCGATACCGGTGAGAATCTGCAGATCCTCGGCAGAGAACGAGCGCAGCCCACGGCAGGTATCGATCTGCATCAGCCCCAGCACCTCGTCCTCCATGATCAGGGGCGTGCACATGAGGCTGCGTATGTTGAGGTCCACAATCGACTCGTGGCTGTCGAAACGGTCATCCTCCATGGCGTTGCTGGAGAGAATGGCACGCTTTTGCCTCAGCACCTCGTTCACGATCGATCGCGAAAGGGCGACGTTTTCGACCACGGCATCCGGTTGACGGGCTCGGGCGGCGACGGGAACCAGCCCGTCGCTGCTGTGCGAATCGGTCAGCACCACGAACGCCCGGTCGGCGGCGGGGAAGATGTCGAAGATCACCGCCATCATCTTGGCCATCAGCCGATCCCGGTCGTGCTCCGCACCGATGCCGATGCTGACCTGGGCCATCGCGTGCAGACGGCGTACGAGGCTGGCCGGGGTCGCGTCCGCCGTGGGAAGCCGGCCCCGCATTTCCAACATGAGTTGGGAAGCGTCGAGCGCCATGCTGACGTTCGGATCTCGCTCACCCCCGGAAAACAGATTCAGGTGTAAAGGCGGTGAATTTCGGACCACTCTCCTGTGACGGCCCGTATCGGCCGGTCCCCGGCGCGCCGGATCGCCCGCGTGATAGGCCAGGTGGCAGGTGCCGATCTCGATGGTGTCCCCGTCGACCAGTAGCCGCGGGACACCGGCATCCAGCATGGCCCCGTTCACGGCCGTGCCGTTGGTGGAATTGAGATCTTCGATGACGAATTGCACACCCTGGCGGACAATGCGGGCGTGGCGACGGCTGACGGACTGCTCCGGCAGTTCGACGAAGCAGCCTTGCACCGGAGAGCCCTCGGCGGTCCGTCCGAGTTGAAGCGATTCCCCTAACGGGTAGCGCATACCCTCATGCGGGCCACTGACCACCTCGAGATGCGCCAGAGTCCGTTTCGGCATTGCCCGTATCCTGTGAGTTGACGGACGCCTGCTCGACTATAGCGCCCGTCGCGTGCTGCTGCCGGTTTCATTTCTGACTCAAGTATCGACGTCATGCGGTCGAAACTTGAACTGAGACAACCCCGGCAGTGCGTGCGCCTGTGATGGCAACACTCTTGCATGGTACTCGGGCAAAAGCCCCGTCGGGGCCGGACGGGTCGGTTGGCGCTTCCTGTTTGCGGATGGACGGGAAGCAACACTGCACGTCAAATAAACAGTGGGTTACTGTACATTTCTAACCCAGGATATTAAGATGGGGCGCAGGCGACTCCAGGCTCGCCCGTTGTCCCCACGATGGACATAAACATATGGATAATCAGGGTACTACCGTGTCGAACGACCTCCTGCGCATCCCCAAGAACCCTTCACCCGTCACCCTGTGGGTACACCCGGAGGGCCAGGTACAGGGCTCGCTCTTCGTGCGTCAACAAAGCGTCAACCATGCGGGGCAGGAGACGCCGCTGGAAGTGCTCAACCAGACCGAGGCTTTCCTGGTCATCCAGCGCGAGTCCCCGGACGAGCTGCGCTTCTACAACCGTTCGGCCATCGTACGGGTGGATTATCTGGAACAGGAACCTTTCGAGCTGCCCGGCGCCGTGTCCCTGCCTTGCGAGGTACACATGATGGACGGATCGCTGATCACCGGTACCGTCCGCGAACCGCTGGCCGCCGACCGGGCCCGCCTGTTCGACTACCTGAACCGCTCCGAAGAACGCTTTCTCAAGGTCCATGTGGATGGAAACGCCGTGTGCCTGGTCAACAAGTCCTACGTCATTCACGTGACAGCGCCGGCACCGGTGTCATCGTAGTCATTGCAGGCGCACTGAAGCGCCTCCGGGGAAGTACCCATGAGCCTGCTGGACGGCTTCAAGGCAAGTAAGGCGATCGCCGCCATCGTCGCGGCGGACGGCACGTCGACCCCGCAATCCAGGCACGCCGTGCAGGCCGTCAAACAGGTGGGGCCGCCGGCCATCCCGAAGTTGATCGCCGCCCTCGCCCAGACCGCCAACCCGGTGACCGTAGAGACCCTGCTCGCCGGGTTTCTGACTCCGCAGACCTTTCCTCTGTATCTCGAAGCCCTGGCGCACCAGGAGCGCCCCGTTGTGGAGGGGGTCGCGCGGGCGATGAGCCAATCCAACCGGTTCGACCCGAACCGGTTGCTGGATGCGTTCGAAAATCCGGATCTGCCGCCCGCCGTGCTGGCCGGGATCCTGCGGGCTCACCACGAACGTGTGGATCCCAAACGGCTGCTGGCGCTGTTGGAGAAGGTACCCAGCCAGGCCCGCGCGCCGATCTATCAGCTGCTGAACCAGGTGGTAAGCGAGGACATGCTGCCGGCGCTTATCGCCCACGCCGGCCACCGGGACCCCATGGTACGGGCCCAGATCGCCCGGCTGTTGTCGCGCTTCAGCACCGAGCAGGCCCGCGATGCCCTCATCGCCATGCTGGCGGACTCCAGCAAGCTCGTGCGTCAGGCGGCTCTCACGGGGCTGGCGGCGCTGGACATGCCGATCTCCGCGCAGCCCATCTGCCAGCTGCTGGGGGATCCCGACCTTACCGTCCAGTCCAAGGCCATCGAAACGCTGGTTCAGCTGCGCGACCCGCACACCGTGAAGTATCTGATCGACGTGCTGCAGGACGAGTCCGAGTATGTGCGCCGCGCGGCGGTGGAAGT
>DATFML010000358.1:0-2545 GCA_035266965.1 Gammaproteobacteria bacterium | reverse complement strand
GAGCTGATGGTGCCCAGCAGTTCCTGTTCCGCGGTGCGCCCGGCGAGCATGACCGCCAGTCGATCCTTCAGATAGTCTTCCGGCAGGGTATGACGCTCGGCCGCGGGCAGCTGCTGGGTGCCCCCCAGGGCCCGTCCCCGGGGGATGATGGTGACCTTGTACAAGGGATCGGTGTGGGGCAGGAAGTAGGCCACCAGGGTGTGCCCCGATTCGTGCACCGCCAGCCGATGGCGTTCTTCCGGTTGAATGGCCAGGGTGCGCACACTGCCCAGCAGAATGCGGTCGCGGGCCTCGTCCAGGTGGGTCATGGCCACCGCGCCGGACTGGTCCCGGGCCGCCGCCATGGCCGCTTCGTTGATCAGGTTCTTGAGATCGGCACCGGAGAAGCCGGGCGTGCCGGCGGCCAGTCGCGGGATGTCCACGTCGGGATCGGTACGCACCTTGCGCAGATGCACCCCCAGGATGGCCTCCCGGTCCTTGCCGTCCGGCAGATCCAGGGCCACGTGCCGGTCGAAGCGTCCCGGTCGCAGCAGGGCGGGGTCCAGTACATCGGGGCGGTTGGTGGCGGCCAGCACGATCACCGCCTCGTGGCCGCTGAAGCCGTCCATCTCGGCCAGGATCTGGTTGAGGGTCTGCTCGCGCTCGTCATGGCCGCCCCCCAGCCCGGTGCCGCGGGTGCGGCCGATGCTGTCGAGCTCGTCGATGAAGACGATGCTGGGGGCGTTCTCCTTGGCGGCCGCGAACAGCTTGCGCACCCGGGACGCACCCACACCCACGAACACTTCGATGAATTCCGAACCGGTGATGGCGTAGAAGGGCACGCCGGCTTCGCCGGCCAGGGCGCGGGCCAGCAGGGTCTTGCCGGTACCGGGCGGTCCCATCAGCAGCACGCCGCGGGGCACCTCCGCCCCCAGGGCGAGATAGCGGTCAGGCGTCTTCAGGAACTCCACCAGTTCGGACACTTCGCGCTTGGCGTTCTCCTGACCCGCCACGTCGGCGAACGTCACCTGGGGCACTTCCGCCCGCTTGGTGGGCTGCTCCAGGAACTTGTTGAGATCGCCTGCGCCGCCGAACCCGCCGCCCATGCGTCGAGCCGCCCGGTTGCCGATCCAGAAGATCACGCCCAGCAACACCAGCCAGGGCAGGAAGGCGATCAACAGTCCACCCCACAGGCTGCCGGTCTGCGGGGGTTTGACGTGTACGGTGACCTTGTTGGCGCGCAGCAACGGCAGCAGGGTGTTATCCCCGAACGCCGGCACGGTGGTGCTGAAATGCTTCGTCTTCTGGCCGTTGGGGCTCAGGCTCTCGGCGCTGCGCAGTGTGCCGTGGACTTCGTAGCCCTGCAGGGTGATCTCGTCGACGCGCTCCGCCCTGACCAAGGTCTTGAACTGGCTGTAGGGGATCCGGTCGGTGGATGGGGTGCTGTGCTGGGGCAGGAACAACAGGTAGAAAGCCACCAGAGCGACCATTGCCACCAGGGGCAGCCAGGCGGGGAATCTGCTTTCCGGTTTCGGGCTTTCGGCCATCGGCAACACTCATGTGGGGCGCGGCGCGTTGTCTACCACATATCCTCTGTCGCCTGGCCCCGCCGGGCATTGATGTCCATCAATATTTCCGGAAGATCAGGCTTCTCTCCCGCTGGTCGACCTGTGCAGAGACTCCCTGGGAGCCTATTCCTGTGACGGTTCTTCCTCAGGGCCGGTTTCTCCCCACTCGTCGTGTTCCTGTTCCTCGTCCTTGCGCTGCCAGCGCTCCCGGCGACGGGGGTATTCATCCATGTCCGCGGACCAGTCCCGGTCCGCCATGTCGGTCTCCGAATAACCGAGGTCGTCGCGCTCCACGTCGTCCACGGGGCCGGTCCAGTCTTCGGGTGGCTCGATGAGGTCCAGCGGCAGCATCCGCCAGTCGCTGCGGGTGATCTCCTGGACGTCTCCGTCGAAGTACTGCAGTTCGATGAGCCCGTTGTCCTCGTCCAGGGCGACGACTTTGAACTTCTGGCCCTTGTCCCTGTGGTGATACCAGTTGTCCACGATGGGATCCATGTCGCCGGGCATGGCGGTGTCCTCCGTCCTTGGCGTTGCCGGTTCCAGGTGGAACCTTCGATACCCTTGAGGATAGCCCACTGCGCCCCTTCCTCGGCGGCATTCCCGAGCCGTCCGCCGTAATGCCCCCAGTTTTTTCGCCCTTGTACTGGGGAGCCACGGAATCCACGGAAGTGACCCTCGGCAGAACTGCGCTCGCCCAACGCCCATCACTTGAACATTTCCGTGCTTTCCGTGTCTTCCGTGGCGCATTCAGCCTTTCCTTCAGGTTATTCGCCGCCGCTTCCCGGTTCTTCCGTCCGTGGATTCCGTGGGTTCCGTGGCTCTTACAAAGATCTTCGGGTGTCCGGCGCAATGCGCTGCGCTTATTGCGCCCTACGGGAAGAGTGCCGCCCGAAAGCTTTCGTCCGTGCTTTCCGTGTTTTCCGTGGCGCATTTGGTTTTTTCATCGTTCATGTATCGGGGAGCCACGGAACCCACGGAATCCACGGAAGTACCCCCCG
>DATFML010000357.1:0-6269 GCA_035266965.1 Gammaproteobacteria bacterium | reverse complement strand
GTCACTTATGATGAATTGCTCAAGGTTTTCTGGGAGGGACACAATCCGACCCAGGGTATGCGGCAGGGCAATGATCGCGGCACCCAGTACCGCTCCGGCATCTATGTTTTTGATGAGGAGCAGGCCAGGCTGGCCGAGAAGTCCAGGGCAGCTTTCCAGGAGGCACTGGACAGTGCGGGCTTCGGTGAGATTACGACCGAGATAGTTTCGGCCCCGACGTTTTACTACGCCGAGGACTACCATCAGCAGTACCTGGCCAAGAACCCCGGCGGTTACTGTGGCGCCGGAGGCTGCGGAGTGGCGCTGCCCGACACCGCCGTGTGATTCTCTGCGGTGCGCAACGGTCGTCGTGCGGGCCGTGCGCCCCCAAATCCATGCCACACAGGCGAAGGGTGCCGCCACTCTCCGTCGCCTTGCGGCCGCCTCGTTGCTTTTACACGGCTCGGCCGGATCCGCGGCGGACGTCGCTGCGTTTGCTGTCGGACCTCCGGTCGAGTGCAGCGAGCCCCGATGTCAACCCGCTATCGGAGCCGGTCGCGCACCTCGTTTCTCCCCGTTGGAAACCGCTTGCGTGTTCAACCCGCCGTTCCCTGCCGAGGGTGTGGACAGCCATGGAACGCGTGTTCGGCCGCCCGCATGCGGATCGGGTCCAGGGGCGATTTTTCGGCACCGCTGCGGTGGTCGTCGGGTGATTTTTTTTCGTCTGTTGAATTTTTGCGGACCGCCTCACAACTCCAGCGTTTGGCAGGCAAAACCCGCAGCCGTAGCAAATTTCGTGCGCATCGCTATCCGATGTTTACTTTCATAAACTTGGCTCAGATGTCGGTTTGATGACGCGCGCTGTTGTAAAAAATCGTGACGACGGTGACAGCGGATATTTTGTGATACGGTACGGGCAGAGCAGGTTTAGGCAGTTTGTAACATAACTCATCAAATACACGCGGATCCTGTTCATGTCTGCCATCAGCCTTTATTCCGTCGGCCTCAGCAATCGGACATTGGAGGAGTTGGTCAATCTGCTGAGGTACACCGAGGTGCAGTTGGTTGTCGATGTGCGTGCCTATGGGTTTTCGCCTCGACATCCCCAGTTTGCGGTCAACCTGCTGCAGGCGGGTCTGGCTGTCGGTGGGATGCGCTACCAATGGGCGGGTTTGCATCTGGGGGCGAGACGCGCGCCCGGCCCCGATTCGCCGCACGTGGCGTTGGCCAATGAAACGTTGCGCGGCTATGCGGACCAGATGGCGGCGACGGCCTTCCACGGCGCGATCATGGAGCTGGTCGGGTTGGCGGCGTTCAATACCATCGCCCTGCTGGGCGAGGAGTATCTGCCCGAGCGTTGCCACCGTTCGCTGATCGCCGACTATCTGACGTTGCACGATGTGCGGGTCGTGCACCTGCTCGACGAAGATTTCTCCAGAGAGCACGAGCTGCGTCCGGAAGTGCGCGCCAGCGAGCCGCTGGTGTACGACCGTGTTCCCGTTGCCTGTTCCGCCCGTCGGTCGTAACCAACCGAAGCGCCTGCTACATTTGATTCATTTCCCGTCCGTCGTTGAATGACGCATCGGAGGTGAAGCAAATGGACGAGTCGCAATCCCAGGACAGACAGCAGGACGCGGCCGAATTCGTGCCGGATATCGGCGCGGCGATCGGGCGCGACGCCCGCGCGGGCATGGTCTACGGCGAGCCGGTGCAGCGTGAGGGTATAACGGTGGTTCCGGTGGCGAAGATCCGTTACGGCTTCGGAGCCGGTCGTAGGGCCGCCGGGCCGGCGGGTGCCGGAGGCGGTGGCGGCGCCAGGGCCACGCCCATGGGCTACATCGAAATCCGTGACGGCCAATCCAGCTACCGTCCCATCCACGATCCGGCGACCCGCACCGTTCGACTGGCCGTGGGAGGTGTGCTGGGCCTGCTGGCGTTGCGAGCGGTGACGCGTTTGCTGCGGCGCTGAACCGGCGCGCACGTGGTACCGCGGTGATCGCCGCCCGGCCGGACATTGACCGGGTGGCGGTTCTGGAGTATTGAAGAGAGGCGACACCTGCAGGCGTTGAATCAGGTGCATCATCCGAATCTCTCCAATTCGACCGCGTTGCTACGGCCCTGGGTGACGGGCGCCGCGGCCGCTGTGCTGGTGGTCATGTCCCTCCTTGTCTGGGGTTACCGGCCGGACGGCGGGCGCACCGGTTCTCTGCTGTACCCCGCCGAGTCCGCCGGCCGCATGGTCGAGCGCAATCTGAGCTTGTATTCCGATTACGACCGAGTGCCCGCCTGGCAGAAGCGCCTGTTCGCGTTGCTGTTCGGGGATCGGGCCCATGTGGAGCACAAGAGCCTGAAGATCTACCGGGACGTACTGGCGTACTTCGCCAAGCACCCGGACAGGGCCACGCCGTGGGCCGAATTGAACACCCGCGCGCGCCTGATCGTGCTGCTGGCGGAAATGGGGGATCACAAGGCGCTGCAACGGCAACTGAACCGGCTGGGTGATGCGCCGGAGGAGCAGGCGGTGGCGGAGGCGGTGGCATTCGCCTATCGTCTGCCCGGCAGTCCGGAGCACCTCAGCCCCATCGCGCTGGCCGGGCTGCGTCTGCTGCCACTGGGGTGGGCCGCCAATCACATGTGGTGGCATGCGGCCCAGCGCGACGGTGATGCCCGCCTTGCGGACCGTTACGCCGGCTACATCGCCAGCGCCGGCGACGGCGCCCGCCGACGGGTGCTGCTGTTCGCCTTCTGCAATGCCGCCTTGTTGGTGGGTGGCCTGGCGGTGGCAGCCGCCTGGCTGGCGCGTGGAGCCCCTGCGCCCGGATGGCGCGCCGGCGCACTGGAGCAACCGTGGTCTTTGGCGGACGGCTTTGCCGTCGCGGTGCGGGCGGCCGTGCTGGGTCTGCTCATCTTTCTTGCCCTGGCCCTGTCGGGCGGTTCCATCTTCCATCCCCACCTGCTGGCGCTGTGGAGCGGTCTGTTCGCGTCCCTGCCCATGATGTGGCTGATTCACCGCTATCTGTTGCGCCCCCGGGGGCTGGGGTTCACCGACGCCTTCGGTCTGCGCCTGTGGGGACCGGGCCTGGGAAGAGTGGTGGGGACCGCCCTCGCCGTGCTGGCACTGGAGCAGGCCGGTTCGCTGTTGATCGCCTGGGGGGCATGGCAGGTGGGGTTCCATCCCCACTGGAGCGAAGCGGTACCGGAACGGCTGATCTGGGGGCCATGGCAGAGCACGGTGCTGGGCAGCCTGGACACCGTGGTATGGGGACCGGTGTTCGAGGAGATCGGCTTTCGGGGGCTCATTTTCGTGGCCCTGCGTTCGCGGCTGGGATTCGGGTCCGCGGCGCTGCTCAGCTCCGCGCTGTTCGCCATTCTGCATCCCTACTCGCTGCCCGCCATGGCGGCCGTGTTCTGGAGCGGCCTGGTATGGGCCTGGGCCTTCGAGCGGTTGCGCAGCCTGTTGCCGGGTATGCTCGCCCATGCCGGCACCAACCTGCTTGCGGTGCTCACCGTGGTGCTCTTCTACCGTTGAATCCCCTCAGAGCCGGAAGAAGAACTCCACTGCCGGATTCTCGTAGTGCCTGCGCAGCTTTCGGTTGAAGTGGGCAATGGATACCAGCATCAGACCCACGACTATGAGCAACGCCGCCACCACGATGGACAACAGCGGTGGGTAGATGGCGATCAGAGCGCCGGCGATGATCAACACGATACCTGCAGCCATGTTCCCTCTCCCGGATCGGAAAAAAGCGGGCGGACTGCCGGCCCAGGCGGGCCAGGGGATATGGGGGCGGTCCCGGCGTTGCCAAAGCGGTCGGCGTGCGGGCGCTCGTGCACGCGCGGCGACTCACGCCCTGTGTTACCGCAGGTACAGGGTCTGGCCGTGCCGAAACACGGTGAATTCGTCGGCCTTTAGTCCCGCGGCTTCGCAGGCCCGGGCCAGCCGCAGGGCAGGCTCGCTCAGGGGCTCGTCACTCAGCATGAATGTCCCCCAGTGAATGGCCACCGACCGACGGGCCTGCAGATCGACGTGGGCGGCCACGGCTTCTTCCGGTGTCATGTGGTGGTTCATGAACCAGCGCGGCTCGTAGGCGCCGATGGGGATGGCCGCCAGGTCGAACGGCCCCAGCCGTCGACCGATCTCGAGAAAACGGGCCGGATAGGCCGAGTCGCCCACGAAGATGAAACGGAAGTCCGCGGACCGTACCGACCAGGCCGACCACAGGGTGCGGTTGCGTTCCCACGGCAGGCGCTTGCTCCAGTGCGTGACCGGCAGGCACGTCACTTCGGGGGTCTGGCCGTCGTCGCTGTCCCACCAGTCGAGTTCGGTCACGTTTCGAACGCCCTGCTTGCGGAACCACCGCTTCAGGCCGAGGGGCACGTAGAAACGCGGGTCGTTTTCGCCCCGTTGGTGGAGCGCCCGGATGGTGCCGGTATCCAGCGAGTCGTAATGGTCGTGGGAGATCAGCACCACGTCGATGGGCGGCAGTTCGTGCAAGCTCAGCCCCGGCCGTACCACTCGCTGCGGTCCTGCCCACTGGACAGGCGAAGCACGTTCGGAGAAATGCGGATCGGTAAGTATGTTCAGTCCGTCCATCTGCACCAGTACGGTGGCGTGGCCGATCCAGGTGACAGTGGTGCGGCTGCGGTTGGCGGCCAGCGCCGCCGGGTCGTTGGTGGCCAGGGGGAAGTGGTCGCTGCCTGGGTCCGCCGGCCGTCTGTGGCGGCGTTGCCACTGCCACCTGAGCAGGTCGAAAAAGGTGTTCTGGCGGGTCTCCGGCACATTGCGGAATCCGCCGGCAGTGTGGTGGGCTTTTTCGGAGCCGTTCAAGGGAGACATCGCTGATCGGTTCGTTGCTTTCCGCCGCACAGGCGCGGCGCTGATGGGGTCGCGTCCACTCAGTGTAGCGGGTCGGACGATGACCACCGCATAAGTTCTCCTGGCCGTCACGGGGGCACCACTGCGCCGGTTACGACCGTGATATGCAAGAGCCACGGAACCCACGGAATCCACGGAAAAGAAGGGGCAAGGCGACACCCGGAGCACGAGAACGCTCAAAAGTGGAGCCGGGTGGATGCGTCGGTTCTGTGCTTCGACTTCCGAAGCCCGACGTTCCGCTTCAGTCGTTTGGTCGAGAATGCGCGTCTGTTGGTGACCGTGTCACATACGATGCAGGTCGCATGGACCACTCGTGTTCGTGGGCAGGAGCCGCTTCCCGGAACATTTCGCTCAGTTGCAGAAGCGCGGCCGCCTTGTGGTAGGTTTCCTGATATTCGGCATCGAGGACCGAGTCCGCCACGATACCCCCGCCCGCCCAGAAACGCAGGACGCCGTCGGCGTATACCAACGTGCGTATGGCGATGCTGGTATCCAGGGTACCGTCTGCCGACACATAGCCGATAGCTCCGCAGTAGATGCCGCGGCGGCCAACATCGAAAGGGGCGTCGTCGGGCGGATGCCGCAACGGGCTCTCAGGGCCGCCGGTGCGGTGCAGGCGGCGGGGCGCGGGTGTGAGTTCCGGAATGGCTGACGGCGGTCCAGCGGGGTGTGCGTCGCCTGGGAAGGCGGCGACCCCGCCGGCTGTCACATGGGGGAGATGCTTGGCGGGTGAGCGGGGGGCGCCGCGGTCTGTCCACTGGGTTCCTGCCCGTGCCACCGGGCCAACGCCTGTTCGACGCGACCGCGAACGGCCTCCACCTGCTCGTCGCTGTGCAACCGGCACAGCAGCGACAGCAATTCGCCGGCGGCATAGGGGGCGTAATCAACGCCGTCGGCGACAGACTGCTCCAACAGCGCCAGCATGCGCTCCAGGTTGCGTCCGCGCAGTCCGAGATGAGCGTCCTGGATTCCAAGGGATTCCTTGCGCCGCTGCAGTCGCAGCACAGGATGTTCGCTGGTGGTTTCGATCAGAGTGAGTCGCCCTTCGGCGGTGACCTGCTTGGCGATCGCCAAAGGCATACAGTGCAGGTCCAGGGGGTCGGAGATGGAATGGCAGTGCATCTTGCCGAACGGTGCCACCACCATCCACCGCTGCAATGGACCATCGCCGCCGAATGCAGACACCGGTCCTTCGTAGATCTGGCCTTCAACCAGTTTCATCGTTGCCTCCGGTAGCGTACGAGGCTGGGGACTGCACGTTACCACCGCGCGAGCCATGGTCCAAGCCTCAATCGCACTGCCGCAGGCCGGGCGTAATACGGGCCCGTGGGGCGGCGATCGGGGTGCGTTCGGCGCGGCGCCGGCAAATCAGTGGCTTGGCCTGCAGTCTTGTGGTGGGATCTAAGAATGTCCG
>DATFML010000356.1:0-10124 GCA_035266965.1 Gammaproteobacteria bacterium | reverse complement strand
CAGCAGGCGGCGATCCATGTTGTCGAAGCCGTGCTCGTCCACGTTGAGCAGCTCCATGGCCTTTCGCGCCACGGCCGCGGTGATCGCCCCGCCGGCCTTGACCTGGGCATAGTCCCGCACCCGACGCAGCAGGCGGTTGGCGATGCGGGGCGTGCCACGGGAGCGGCGGGCGAGCTCGGCCGCACCCTCGGCATCCGCGGCCACGCCCAATATGCGGGCCGAACGCCCCAAAATGGCGGCCAGATCCGCCGTGGAGTAGAACTCCAGACGCTGGACGATGCCGAACCGATCCCGCAACGGGGAGGTCAGCAGGCCGGCGCGGGTCGTCGCCCCCACCAGCGTGAACGGCGGCAGATCCAGCTTGATGGAGCGCGCCGCAGGCCCTTCCCCGATGACGATATCGAGCTGGTAGTCCTCCATGGCGGGATAGAGGATTTCCTCCACCACCGGGCTCAATCGATGAATCTCATCCACGAACAGCACGTCATGGGGCTCGAGATTCGTCAACAGAGCCGCCAGATCACCAGGCCGCTCCAACACCGGCCCGGAGGTGTGACGCAGGTTGGCCTCCATTTCGTTGGCGATGATATGGGCCAGGGTGGTCTTTCCCAGGCCCGGCGGTCCGAAGATCAGGACATGATCCAGTGCCTCGCCACGCCCCCGTGCGGCACCGATGAAGATTTCCATCTGCTCGCACACGGCATCCTGGCCGACATAATCAGCCAGCCGCTGGGGTCGGATAGCCCGCTCCAGGCGCTCCTCCTCGGAGGTGGTGGCGGGGGACACCAGTCGATCCGATTCCATAGGCGCACCCGGCTCAGCGAACGGTCGCCTGCAGCGCCTGGCGAATGATCTGCTCGGCGCTGAGGTCGGAAGCGGCCACCGCCCGTACCATGCGGCTGGCTTCCTGAGGTTTGTAGCCCAGGGCAACCAGTGCCCCTACAGCCTCCTGGACAGGGTCCGCCTCGCCGTTCGCCGCCGGCGCAGCCCCCGAAAACACGGGGCTCGCTCCATCAGAGCCAACGCCGGGCAGACGATCGCGCATCTCCATGAGCAGACGCTCGGCGGTCTTCTTGCCTACCCCCGGCAGGCGGGTCAAGGCCGCCGTGTCGTGAGCCTGGATACATTGAGCGAAGGCGCCCGCTTCCATGCCCGACAGGATGGCCAGCGCCAGCCTCGCGCCGACACCGTTGACCCGCAACAGACTCCTGAACAACGCCCGATCCCCGGCCCGGGTGAAGCCATACAGGGTATGGGCATCCTCGCGGACCACCAGGTGCGTATGCAGGGTCACCTCGACGCCGACAGTCGGCAGATCGTAGAAGGTGGTCATGGGCGCCTCCACCTCGTAGCCGACGCCATGCACGTCCAGCAGCAGATGCGGCGGGCTCTTGGCCAGCAGTTTGCCGCGCAGAAAGCCGATCATCGCGCTCTTCCTCCACGCACGCCCTGGGCCGCCGGCAGCCGCGCCAGCAACCGGCGGGTGTGGCTGTGGCACAGGGCCACCGCCAGCGCGTCGGCCTCATCGGCCTGGGGCGATGCCGGCAGCTTCAACAGCGCGCGCACCATATGCTGCACCTGGGCCTTGGCGGCGCCGCCGCGGCCCACCACCGCCAGCTTGATCTCGCTGGGACTGTACTCGCTCACCGTCAGGGCACCGTTGAAGGCGGCACAGATGGCCGCGCCGCGGGCCTGGCCCAACTTGAGCGCCGAATCCACATTGCGGTGAACGAAGACTTTCTCAATGGCCATCTCCCGGGGCTCATAGCGGGCCACGATGGCGCTGAGCTCCTGAAAGATCTCGCCGAGGCGCTCCGCCAGGGAACCGCCGGTCAACTGCAAACTGCCGCTGGCCACGTGAACGGTATCCGTCCCATGGGCGTCCACGACCCCGTAACCGGTCACCCGGGATCCCGGATCGATGCCCAGTATCCGGGTCATGAACGGGACCGTCCGGCAGCTGCCCGCCGCCGCCTCTCAGGCCCGGCTGCCTTACAGCTGGGCCAGTATCTCTTCGGAGATGTCGGCATTGGAATAGACGTTCTGGACATCGTCCAGGTCCTCTAGGGTATCCAGCATTTTCACCATCTTGGCGGCATCGTCCAGCTCCAGTGACGTGGACGTGGCGGCCCGCATGGTGACCTCGGCCTGTTCGGGCTCGAAGCCGGCAGCGGCCATGGCCTCCTTGACGGTCACGAAGTCATCCGCCTCGGTGAGCACGTCGATGGAACCGTCATCGTTGGTCACCACGTCCTGGGCGCCGGCTTCCAGGGCCGCCTCCATGATGGCGTCCTCATCGCTGCCCGCCGGATAGCTCAGCACACCGTTCTGAGTGAACAGGAACGCCACCGAACCGTCGGTGCCCAGGTTGCCGCCGCACTTGCTGAACGCGTGGCGCACTTCCGCCACCGTGCGGTTGCGGTTGTCGGTCATGCAGTCGACCATCACCGCCACACCGCCCGGCCCGTAACCTTCGTAACGCAGCTCTTCGAAATTCTGACCGTCCAACTCGCCGGCGCCCCGTTTGATGGCCCGGTCCATGGTGTCTTTGGGCATGTTGCTGCCCTGGGCCTTGTCGATGGCCAGCCGCAAACGGGGATTGGTGCTTGGATCCGGACCGCCGTGACGGGCCGCGACGGTGATTTCCCGGATCAGCCGGGTGAAAAGCTTGCCTCGCTTGGCATCCTGGGCGTTCTTACGATGTTGAATATTCGCCCATTTACTGTGTCCAGCCATTCGTGCCTCATATTCGCATACAAACGGCTGACAGTTTATCACTGCCGTTTCGACAGACCTAGGAACCACCGCCGACGCCCATGGCGACCCGATCTGTCCCGCCAGGGGATGGGGCCCCGTCCTGACAGGCCGGCGATCGTGGCCAGCCTGGTCGGGCGTCGCCTCCCCGGCGGTCCGCCACCGCCGTCGGCCGTGGCGGACCGCTTTCAGAAGCGCCAGCTGTACAGAAACTGCCAGTTCCATTGGGAGTGGCGAATGGTGACCGGGGTGGAGAAGATATCCGGATTGGCGTTGGTCACGGAGGTGGGCAGCGCCCGCGTCACGGAGAAGTCCAGGGACTGGTTCTTGTTCACCGCATAGCCGAAGCCGGCGGTCACGTGGTCCTCGACGATGGCGGGAAACAGGGGATTGACCAGATTGTCCGGCACCGGATTGTTGCCCACGTTCACTCCGCCCCGCAAGGTCAGGGCGTCGGTCGCCCGGTACGCCACACCCAGTTCATAGACCGTCTGATTGCGCCAGTGCTGGCGCAGCGATGCATCCAGCGTCTTGCCGCGCAAATCGCCCGCCGGCCCGAATTGGGTGAAATTGTTGTCGGCCGACTGACTGGCCGTGAAACTCATTTTGAAATTCTGCATGGCATTGGCCCAACGGATGTATTTGATATCCGCTGCCATCATCCAGCGCCGGTTGAAGCGGTAGGCCATGCCCAGCCCGTAGGTGGCCGGCCATTGGAAATTGAGCACCTTGATGCGGCCGTGCACGGGCAGCGTGTAGGTGTTCGTGCCCATGTTCATGCTCGCCACCACCCTCGCTCCGTTGGTGCCGGTGGCCATGTCGTTGAGCCGGGTGCGGGAGTGGTAGGTGGCGCCGACGGTGAGCCGGCGATTCACACGGTAGACCAGACCCAGCTTGGCGGCGTAGCCGAAGCTCCGGGCGCGCCCGGTGAAGCGATTGCTGTTGGAAAAATCGAATGCGGCATAATTCAGTTGCGCGCCGCTCTGCATGAAGCCGCCGAAACTCTGTGCCAGAGAGCCGCCGGCGGTGCCCATGGAGTTGCCCGCCATGAGGCTCTGGAACTGATGGGGCGACAGCGCCATGCGCAGGTCCAGCCCCGCCCACACCACATCCACGCTGCCGCCGACTGTCAGGCGGTTGTTGACGTGATAGGCCACCGGCAGAATGATGCGACCCACGCTGAGCTCGGTGCGGTTCTCCAGGGGCACGTTCACGCTGGGATCCGGCAGCCAGCTGCCGGCGCCGTACTGGGTTCCCATGCCACCCTGGCCATAGACCCCCAGCCCGTAGGTCCAGTCGCCCCGCCGGTGCACCCAGCCCACCGCAGGCATATAGAAAGCCGTGGCCGAGGACTTGGCGGTGCGACCGCCTGCAGTGGACTTCACATCCGGCCCGAGAAAGCCGAAGGCCAGATCGAGCCTCGATCCCTGGCCCATGAGCCCCAAGGTGGCGGGGTTGTTCATCATGGCGGCGGTGCCATTGTCATAAGCCATGGATGCACCGCCCATGGCAGTGGCAATGGGCCCGTAGCCTTCCATATCCATGCCGTTGGTGGCGTATGCAGACAGGGGCAGCGCAGCGACTGCGCCGGCGATCACGGTACGGGATACAGCAAGAAACACCTTCATCCAGCCTACTCCATCGTTGTCGTGGTTGATTTGCATGCGATGCCGCGCACAACGCCGCGCCGGGCAATGTATCGTCGTGCGGGAAATACGCCGCAGGGAAGAGATCGTGTATCTATCGGCCCCGATGCGAATGCCTGCAGCCCGCAGGCCCTGACAAAACCACTCGCATCCTTTGCGGGGATTTCATGGAATACCTATTCAGCGGGCCGGTCGCCATCGGCGAATTCCCCCAGTGTGAGGAACCTGCAGACCTGTTGCGCCGCTTCCCGCGACAGCACCAGTCCCATATGGGTGGCGGCCACCGTGCAGCCTGCGGCGCCCGGCAGGCGGGTTTCGGCCACCGCCACGGTCCCGTCGCTGGGCTGCGCGAGCCCGCCCACCAGCCGGCCGACGCCCATCCCTGTGGTGCCGGCTATCACGCCCACCTGTCGCCCTGTGGGGCGGATCTGGCCCGCGCCGTCCAGACCCTGCTGCAGACTCCGCCCCAGCAGCATCCGGCCGGCCGCTGTGGCCCCCAGGCGCTTCGCCACACCGCTGCCCGCCACCGGCGTTCCCAGCAGCACCACACGCCCGGCCGGCAGTTGCGGTTGTTCCCCCAGGGCCCGCAATATCACCAGCCCGCCCAGGCTATGGCCCACCAGGTGCACGGTCGGCTCTCCCAGGTCCGTCACGAAGCGGGCGAGACGAACGGCGTTTTCGGACACCGGTCGGCCCAGGGAACGGTAGCGAAACCGCCTGGGCACGAAGCCGCAGCGGCGCACCCGCCGCGCCACCAGAGTCAGCTCCAAACCGGTCATCCACAGACCGTGCACCAACACGACCGGCACCGATGCTGATTCGCGGCTGCCGTCCCCGCCATTCATGGCAGGCCAGGGCGGAACCGGCGGAGGACTCGCACCGTATCAGCCGTCTTCCAAGCGCCGTTGCTCACGCCGGCGGAACGCACTGCAGGATGGCTTCACGGTTGGTATACGAAGAGGCGAGACGGGCGGCGGCGGCGCGCGGCAGCCAGCATGAATCGCGGTGCTCGCGAGGACTCAGGCGAACCGCCGGGCGCTGCGCAAGCTCGATTCTGAATACGTACTCGGTGTTGGTGTCCACGCCCGGCGCATAGCGATCACGCCATGGCGGCACGATAGGAAACCTGTTGCTGAGCTGACAGTCGACCAACCCATCCGCCGCCAGTCCCGTTTCCTCCGAAAGCTCCCGACGGGCCGCTTCGAGGGCCGATTCTCCCCACCGCAGACTGCCGGTCACCGACTGCCAGAAATCCGGGGGCTCCACCCGCTGCAGCATCAGTACGTCGCCGTCCCGCGTATAGACCACCACCAGCACCGATTCGGGACGCTTGTAGTGGGCAGCGCTCACGCCCCGCAGGCGGGCCGCTCAGCCGCCGGCCTCCACGGATTTGCGAACCCGCAGCCCGAGCTCGCGCAACTGGGCGTCGCTGGCCGCGGACGGCGCATGGGTGAGGGGGCAGGCGGCGGTCTGGGTCTTGGGAAACGCCATCACCTCACGGATGGACTCGGCCCCCGACATCAGCATCACCAGACGGTCCAGGCCGAAGGCGATACCGCCATGGGGGGGAGCGCCGAATTTCAGGGCATCCAGCAGAAAGCCGAACTTGTCGGCGGCCTCCTGGTCTCCGATGCCCAGCAGCCGAAATATCTCGGCCTGCACGTCGGGGCGGTAGATACGCATGGAGCCGCCGCCAAGCTCGGTGCCGTTCAACACCATGTCGTAGGCCCGCGAATGGCAGGCACCCGGATCGGTCTGCAACAGGTGGAGATGATCCTCCTTGGGCGATGTGAACGGGTGGTGCAGGGATACCCAGCGGTTTTCCTTCTCGTCCCATTCGAACATGGGGAAGTCCACCACCCACAGGGGCCGCCAGCCGCGGGCCACCAGCCCCCGGTCGTGGCCCAGCTTCACCCGCAATGCGCCCAGGGACTCGTTCACTATCCTGGCCTTGTCGGCCCCGAAGAACACCAGATCGCCGGCCTGGGCGCCGGTGCGCTCCATGATGGCGCCGACCACCTCATCGGGAAGGAATTTCAGGATCGGCGACTGCAGACCCTCGCGGCCGCGGGCGGGGTCGTTGACCTTGATGTAGGCCAGGCCCTTGGCGCCGTAGATGCCGACAAATTTGGTGTAGTCGTCGATCTCCTTGCGGCTGAGCTCGCCGCCGCCGGGCAGGCGCAGGGCGGCGACGCGGCCGTCGGGGTCGGTGGCGGGACCGGAGAAGACCTTGAACTCCACCCGCTCCATCAGATCCCCCACATCCACCAGTTCCAGGTCGATGCGCAGATCCGGCTTGTCCGAACCGTAGCGCTCCATGGCCTCGGAATAGCTCATGCGGGGGAAGGGGTCCGGCAGCGCCACCTCCAGGGACTGGGCGAACACCTGCCGCATCATGGTCTCCATCAGGTCCATGAGGGTGTGCTCGTCCAGGAACGAAGTCTCGATGTCCAGCTGGGTGAACTCGGGCTGGCGGTCGGCCCGCAGATCCTCGTCCCGGAAGCAGCGTACGATCTGGTAGTAGCGGTCGACCCCTGAAATCATCAGCAGCTGCTTGAACAGCTGGGGCGACTGGGGCAACGCGAAAAACTCGCCCGGATGGGTACGGCTGGGTACCAGATAGTCCCGCGCGCCTTCCGGCGTGGCCCGGGTCAGCATGGGGGTCTCGATGTCCAGAAACCCATGGCCATCCAGGAACTCACGCAACGCCCGCGTGATGCGCGAGCGCAGCCGCAGCCGCCCGACCATCTCCGGACGCCGCAGGTCGATATAGCGGTAGCGCAGGCGGGTTTCCTCGTTGACGTCCTCCTCGTCGATCTGAAACGGCGGCGTCTCGGCGGCGTTCAGGATGGTCAGCTCCGCACCCAGCACCTCCACCTGGCCGGTGGGCAGATGGGCGTTCTCGGTACCTTCGGGACGGGGGCGGACCCGGCCCTTGACCTGCAGAACGTACTCGCTGCGCACCCGCTCGGCGACCATGAAGGTTTCGGCGAGATCCGGGTCGAAGACCACCTGCACCAGACCCTCCCGGTCCCGCAGGTCCACGAAGATCACGCCGCCGTGATCGCGCCGGCGGTTCACCCAGCCGCAGAGGACAACCTCTTGACCGACAAAGGATTCATTAAGATCTCCGCAATACTGGCTGCGCATGGCGGTCATTCGGCCGGTTCTCTCTTTAGTGAAATCAACAGGCAGGGTCGGGAAAGGCGGAAATGGTACGGGTTGGGGCGGGGGGACGCAACTTGGGGGAGGAACGATGCTTTGGAGGGGGATAGGAAGCCCCAAACCGGGCGGCTGCGCCGCCCGGTTTGGGGCGAGGTGGGCTTCAGTCGGCGCAGGCCGGACAGGCGCCGGTGCCGCAGGCGGCCTTGGGCTCGGATTTCTTGGAGTCGGAATCCGCTACATTGCGCTTGTTGCCGCTCTTGAAGTCGGTCTCGTACCAACCGCCGCCTTTGAGGCGAAAGCCGGCCGCTGAAATCTGCTTCTGCAAAGCGGGCTTACCGCATTCCGGGCAGTCCACCAATGCTGCCTCGCTCATCTTCTGGATGGCTTCCAGATGATGGCCGCAGTTGGAACAGGCGTACTCATAAATCGGCATGATGGCCATTCCTCAAGTGATAAACCGATTGTATAACGAGCAAAATAGGGGCGATCGCGCCGTAAATCAAGTCCCTGGGGATATCAACCAAGCCCCGGATTCTCCCCGTCGCCGTCGTCCTCCCGGGCCTGCCGGGCGGCGGCCCGATCCAGTGCTCTGACCAGCAGCGCGTGTTCGTGCTCGGCCTGCCCGGAGTGCAGGTAGTGCTCGACGGCGTCCCGCACCGACGACAGGTAGGCGTTGCGGTGGTGGAGGTAAATCAGCACCCTGGCCAGGCCATGGCTGTCTTCCCCGGCTGCCCGCAGGCGCCGGGCCTCCGCCATCGCGGTGGCGATTTCGGTCTCTGTCGGTCGGCTCATGGCAACCCCCGTGGCAACGCCCTGGTAACGGTACGCGGTTTCCGGCCGCGCCCGGTTTCATGGGAGAATATCGGACCGTAGGACCTGTTGACAGGCCCCAGAGTCTTTAGATAATGCCGTCGGCGGACCGGTCCCCGACGGCATCGTACCGACGACCCTCAGCCCATGCACATGCATCACACCACCCTGCCCGACGCGCGGGCGCGGGACCTCAAGACCCTGCGGGCGCTGCTGCCGTTCCTGTGGCAGTACAAGGGCCGCGTGATACTGGCGCTTGGCTTTCTGATCGTGGCCAAGGGCGCCAACGTGGGCGTACCCATCCTGCTCAAGGACATCGTGGACAGCCTCGGCAAGCATGGCAAACAGGCTCAGCTGACGCTCCCCCTCGTTTTCCTGCTGGGCTACGGCGCCCTGCGCCTTGCCAACACCCTGTTCAGCGAGCTGCGGGATTCGATATTCGCCAAGGTGCGCCAGGGGTCCATGCGCAGCGTATCGGTCAAGGTACTGACCCATCTGCACGCGCTCTCGCTGCGCTTTCACCTGGAGCGCAAGACCGGCGGCATCGCCCGCGACATCGAGCGCGGCACCCGCAGCGTCAGCTCCCTGCTCAACTACCTGGTGTTCAACATCATTCCCACCGCCGTGGAGATGCTGATGATCGGCGGCATCCTGCTGAGCCGCTACAGCGTGTGGTTCGTGGTCATCGCCCTGGTTTCGGTTGTCAGCTACGTGGCGTTCACCTTCTTCGTCACCGAGTGGCGCATGAAATACCGGATCACCATGAACGCCATGGATTCGGCCGCCAACACACAGGCCATCGACAGCCTCATCAACTATGAAACGGTCAAGTACTTCGGCAATGAACAGCACGAGCTCGGCCGCTACGACCGCAGTCTGCAGAGCTGGGAAGAAGCGGCCATCAAATCCCAGACCTCCCTGTCGGCCCTGAATTTCGGTCAGGGCACCATCATCGCCGTCGCTGTCACCGCCATGATGACGCTGGCCGCCCGCGGCGTCGTGCAGGGCACCATGACCGTGGGCGATCTGGTCATGGTCAACGCGTTCCTGCTGCAGTTGTTCATTCCCCTTGGCTTTCTCGGGATGGTGTACAGCCAGCTCAAACACGCGCTTTCGGACATGCAGGCCATGTTCGACGTGTTGGAACGCGAGCCCGAGATCCACGACCGGCCCGGGGCGCCCGACCTGCGAGTGGACGGTGGCGAGATCCGCTTCAGCCACGTCTCGTTCTCCTATGACCCCGACCGGCCCATCCTGCACGATGTGGACTTCACCGTAGCGCCCGGACACAAAGTGGCGGTGGTCGGCCCCAGCGGCGCGGGCAAGTCCACCCTGGCCCGACTGCTGTTTCGCTTCTACGAGGTGAATGCGGGCCGGGTGCTGATCAACGGCCAGGACGTGCGCGATGTCACCCAGCAGAGTCTGCGGGCGGCCATCGGCATCGTTCCCCAGGACACCGTGCTGTTCAACGATACGCTTTATTACAACATCGCCTATGCGCGACCCGGCGCCCAGCGCGGCGACATCGAGCACGCCGCACGGCTGGCCAATATCCACGATTTCATCAACACCCTGCCTCAGGGCTACGACACGGTGGTGGGCGAACGGGGCCTGAAGCTGTCGGGCGGGGAAAAGCAGCGCGTGGCCATCGCCCGCGCCATCCTGAAGAACCCACGGATATTGATCTTCGACGAAGCCACCTCGAGCCTGGACTCCCAATCGGAACAGTCCATCCTGGAAGCCCTGCGT
>DATFML010000355.1:0-9307 GCA_035266965.1 Gammaproteobacteria bacterium | reverse complement strand
TTGGCCGTCGGCCAGCACACCCGCGTGCGCATCGCCGCCCGGGACGTGAGCCTGATGCTGGCACCGCCCGGCGCCACCAGCGTGCTCAATCAGTTTGCCGCCACCATCGTGGACATGGCCGACGACGGCCCCGCCCAGGTGATGGTGAAGCTGAACGCCGGCGGTTGCCAACTGCTGGCGCGCATTACCCGCAAATCACAGCACCAACTCGCCTTGACCAGGGGCATGGCGGTGCATGCGCTGGTGAAAAGCGTGGCGCTGATAGGCTAGTGGTCCAGCCGCTGCAGGAAACGATCAGGGAGAAGAAAGGTGGTTCTCCCGCGCCTCCTGCTCCATACGCTCCAGGCTGGTGTGGCGTACGTCCTTGCCCTTCACCAGGTAGATCACGTATTCGCAGATGTTGCGGGAACGATCACCGATGCGCTCCAGGGAGCGGGCCGACCACATGACGTCCAGCGCCCGGGGAATGGCGCGGGGGTCTTCCATCATATAGGTGATGAGCTGGCGCATGATGGCCTCGTACTCCGAGTCCACCTTGTTGTCTTCCTGCCAGACTTGCACGGCCATTTCCGGATCCATGCGGGCGAAGGTGTCCAGGGCGTCGTGCAGCATCTGCCGGACGCGGTTGCCCAGATGCTCGATCTGGCCGTAGAGGTTGTGGGTATCCTCCGCCCCCGACAGGCGCATGGCCATGCGCCCGATGCGCTCGGCCTCGTCGCCGATGCGCTCCAGGTCGGTGATGGTCTTGATGACGGCAACCACCAGGCGCAGGTCGCTGGCGGTGGGCTGGCGCCGGGCCAGCACCCGGTTGCATTCATCGTCCAGGGCCACCTCCATGGCGTTGACCTTGTAGTCGTTGCTCACCACGATCTCGGCCATGCGCTGGTCCCGATCCACCAGCGCGGTCAGGGCGTCGGCAATCTGCTGTTCCACCAGCCCACCCATGGCCAGCACCCGGCTGCGGATATCCTCCAGCTCGGCGTTGAACTGCTGTGAGATATGGTGACCCAGATTGATCTTGTCCATCGTCTTCTCCACACAAGGCCGCCCGAGGCGGCCTCTCGCGCAGCGGGCACGCCCGCGCGACCCCGGTAAACCCGCCAGCAATCGGCTCGTGCGCGGTGCTGTGCACCTCACCAGGCACCGATTGCCCGAAGGGTCCCGGCGATCCGCCGGATCCGCAGCTGCACCTGAATGATGACATCATCGCCAACCGTCCGGTGTTGATCAAGGCCGGCCCCCGTCAGCAGGCGCCCTCGCGCAGCGATATAACCCGCAGTATGCCATGGTCGGCACGGGGACGGGCCATAAGGTACCCGTTCAACGGGGCAAAGCGTATTACATTTTCATGACACGGCCGCCCTGGGGCCACAGCCCGTTGCTATTCAGGCATAATGGCAGGTGTTTACGCACAGCAGAAGCGCCGGATGGACGCCATCGATCTCTCCCAACCCGACCTGTACATCAATCGCGAGCTCAGTCTACTCGCCTTCAACAAGCGGGTACTGGAACAGGCCAAGGACGAGGGCACGCCCCTGCTGGAACGGCTGCGTTTTCTCTGCATCTCCAGCACCAACCTGGACGAGTTCTTCGAGATCCGGGTGGCCGGCCTGAAGGAACGGCTGCTGTCCGGCTCGGTTCACGCCGGCGCCGACAACCTCACGGCCCAGGAGAACCTCAAGCACATCAGCCGGGTGGCCCACGAACTGGTGGCGGAACAATACCGGGTGCTCAACGACGTGCTGATCCCGGCCCTGGCCGGCGAAAAGATCCGTTTCGTGCGCCGCACCCATTGGACGCCCAAGCAGGCCGAATGGGTCAAGCGTCACTTCAACCAGGAGCTGCAGCCGGTGCTGAGCCCCCTGGGACTGGACCCCGCTCATCCGTTCCCCCGTCTTCTGAACAAGAGCCTGAACTTCATCGTCTCCCTGGAAGGCAAGGACGCCTTCGGGCGCAACAGCGGGGTGGCCATCGTGCAGGCACCGCGCTCCCTGCCGCGGCTGATCAAGATGCCCCGCGAGCGCAGCGGCGGACCCAACGACTTCGTGTTCCTGTCCTCCATCATCCACGCCCATGTCGGCGATCTGTTCCCGGGCATGAAGGTCACCGGCTGTTACCAGTTCCGGGTCACCCGCAACTCCGACCTGTTCGTGGACGAGGAGGAAATCGACGACCTGCTGCGGGCGGTGGAAGGCGAGTTGCTGTCGCGGCGCTACGGGGATGCCGTACGCCTGGAGACCGCGGACAACTGCACACCGGAGATGGGGCGCTACCTGCTGCGGCGTTTCGACCTGGAAGAGGAGGACCTGTATCAGGTCAACGGCCCGGTGAACCTGAACCGCCTGCAGGCCATCTACGACATGGTGGACCGGCCCGACCTCAAGTATGCGGCCTTCACGCCCCGCCGGCCGGCCGCCCTGCCGGTGGAAGCCAACATATTCGATACCCTGCAGCGCGGCGACGTGCTGATGTACCACCCGTTCGAATCCTTCGTGCCGGTGATCGACTTCCTGCGCCAGGCCGCCACCGACCCGCGGGTGCTGGCCATCAAGCAGACCCTGTACCGCACCGGCCCGGAGTCGGCGGTGGTGGAGGCACTGGTGGAAGCCGCGCGCAACGGCAAGGAGGTCACGGTGGTGATCGAGCTGCGGGCCCGCTTCGACGAGGCGGCCAACATCGCCCTGGCCAACCGTTTGCAGGAGGCCGGCGCCCACGTGGTGTACGGCGTGGTCGGCTACAAGACCCACGCCAAAATGATCCTGGTCACGCGCCGCGAGAGCCGCCGGCTGCGCCACTACGCCCATCTGGGCACCGGCAATTACCATCCCCGCACGGCGCGGTTGTACACCGACTACGGCCTGCTCACCGGCGACCGGGTGATCGGCGAGGACGTCTACAAGGTCTTCCTGCAGCTCACCAGCCTGGGGCGGGTGGAACGCCTGCGCAAGCTGCTGCAGGCGCCCTTCACCCTGCACAAGACGCTCATCAAGAAGATCGAACGCGAAGCCGACCACGCCGCCGGGGGCAAGCCGGCGCGCATCATCGCCAAGATGAACGCGCTCATCGAGCCGCAGGTGATCCAGGCGCTGTACCGCGCCTCCCAGGCCGGCGTGAAGATCGATCTGATCATCCGCGGCATCTGCTGTCTGCGCCCGGGGCTGCCGGGTGTCTCGGAGAACATCCATGTACGCTCCGTGGTGGGACGTTTTCTGGAGCATACCCGGGTGTTCTTCTTCCAGAACGACTCCGAAAGCGAGTTGTTCTGTTCCAGCGCCGACTGGATGGACAGAAACTTCTTCCGGCGTGTGGAAGTGGCTTTTCCCATCGAGGACCGCCGGCTGCGCCAGCGCATCATGAAGGAATCCCTGGAGCTGTACCTGTCCGACAACACCCAGGCCTGGGTGCTGCAGAGCGACGGCGAATACAAGCGCCTCAAACCGGTGGGCAACCAGAAGGCCCGCTCGGCCCAGGGCATCCTGCTGGAGAAGCTCAGCGACCCGCCGTGACGGCGGGCGACCGCCGGCGCGCTTGACCCCGTACCCCGGTACGGGCTCTAAACTGACCTCCTGATCAGGAGGTCGGCCATGTCCCTCACCATCGGCAAGCTCGCCCACGCCGCGGGCGTGAACATCGAGACCATCCGCTACTACGAACGCCGGGGTCTGCTGGAAACACCTCCGCGCAGCGCCGCCGGTTACCGCCATTATACGGCCGCTGCCGTGCGGCGGGTGCGCTTCATCCGCCAGGCCAAGGCGCTGGGGTTTTCCCTGCAGGAAATCGCGGAGCTGCTTTCCCTGCGGGCGGATCCCGCCGGCACCTGTGCCGATGTCCGCTCCCGCGTCGGCGACAAGGTGGACGCCATCGATCGCAAGATAGCGGAACTGGCGCGCATGCGGGCGGTGCTGACCGACCTGGCCGACAGCTGCGGCAGCGCCCGGGCACCGGTGGACGAATGCCCCATCGTGCAGGCGCTGGATCCCCGGGAGTCGTCCTGATGTGCACCGTCGAGCTCATCTACGATCCCGACTGCCCGAACATCGCCGCCGCAAGGCGGGCACTGATGGAAGCCTTCGGTATGGCGGGCCAGGCGGCCCACTGGCGGGAATGGCGCCGCAACGATACGCAGGCCCCCGACTACGTGCGGCGCTTCGGTTCGCCCACCGTGCTGGTGGACGGCCTCGATGTGGAACCGACAGCCGCCGCTGAAGGCCACGGTTGCTGCCGCCTATACCCGGCGGCTGCAGGCGGACTGCGACGCGCACCTGCCGCGGCACTGATCGCCGCCCGTCTGCGCGGCCGGGACAGACCGTAGCCGGGGCCTGCGGCGGTCACTCGAAGCGCAGCTTGAAACGGATGGCCTTGAGATAGCCGGCTTCCAGCTCCAGGTCCGCGCAGGTCAGGGGATGCTCGTCCAGCCAGCCGGCCGGGAAGTGAAGGTGCAGGCCGGATTTGGTCACGGCCAGGGTCACCGGCGGCAACTGCGCCTGGGAGCGGCTGCGGTGCAGCAGCACCGCCAGACGCAGCAGCACGCACAGTCGCAGGGCGTTCTGGCGCATCCATTCGGGCACGGCCTCGAATTCGGACAGGCGCAGCTTGCGCCGGTGGCCCCGCACCAGTACCGCCAGCAGCGCCTGGTCCCGGCGGGAAAAGCCCGGCAGGTCGGAATTGGCCAGCAGATAGGCGCCGTGCTTGTGGTACTGGCTGTGGGCGATCACCAAGCCGATCTCGTGCAGGCGGGCGGCCCAGGCCAGCATCTGCTCCGGGCCTTCGTCCTGCAACGCCCAAGCACCGGCCACCTGCGCCAGCAGTTCGCAGGCCGTGTGCTCCACCTGACGCCCATGGCGGGTGTCCACGTGAAAGCGTGCGGCCACGGCGTCCATCGCCCGTTCGCGCACGTCCTCGTGGCGGATGCGGCCCAGCAGGTCGTACAGCAACCCTTCCCGCAAGGCCCCGTCGGCCACCAGCATGCGCTCGATACCGAGCGCTTCGAAGACGGCGATGAGAATCGCCACGCCGCCCGGGAACACCGGGCGGCGGTCGTCGGCCAGCCCCTTGAGCTTGAGGGACGCCACATCACCACTGTCCAGCATGGCCGCCCGCAGCTTCTGCAGGGACTCGGGCGTGATGCCGCTCTCGCTCCAGCCGGCCGCCACCACCACGTCGCGCACCGCGCGTACCGTGCCCGAGGCGCCGGTGGCGGCGTTCCACCCCAGGTTGCGGAAGCTTTCCTCCACCGGCTGCAGCTCCAGGGCCGCAGCCACCTCGGCATCGCGCATGCCGTCCTTCCTGATGCGCCCGTCGGGAAAATACCGGCGGCTCATCCCCACACAGCCCATGTACAGGCTCTCCAGGTGCAGGGGCTCGAAGCCCTCGCCCACGATGAGCTCGGTACTGCCGCCGCCGATGTCCACCACCAGCCGCCGGCCACCGTTGCCGGCGAGGCTGTTGGCCACTCCCAGATAGATGATGCGCGCCTCCTCCACACCGGAGATGATCTCGATGGGATGGCCCAACGCCGACTGGGCGCGGGCGATGAACTCGGCGCCGTTGCGCGCCTTGCGCAGCGTATTGGTGCCCACCGCCCGTACCCCGCCCGGCGCGACGCTGCGCACCCGCTGGCCGAAGCGTTCCAGACAGGCCAGGGCCCGGCTCTGGGCCTCTTCGGTCAGGCGCCGCTTGGCATCCAGGCCGCCGGCCAGCCGCACCGGCTCACGGAGGCGGTCGACGATCTTCAGCTCCCCGTTGTCCCGCTGGGCGACAATCATGTGGAAGCTGTTGGAGCCGAGGTCGACGGCGGCGATGGTATCGGGAGGCTTGTTGTCCGGCACGGGGCTCCACTAACGACAGGTGGGCAAGTATCTGATTTTACGAAATGATTCACATTCCACCGGCGGCGTCCACCGGTGGCTGCGCCGTACTATAGCAGCGCCTCCGAAAGCCAACCACTCGCCGTACTGGCATTGTTATTGCTTGCCGTCCCTTCCGCGACATTTTTCCGTCGAACCCATAAAGGAGGAACGGAAGCATGACCATGGAACACCGATGGAGCGCCCGCAAACCGATCGCCATGGACGTGGAGCTGTTCTACGCGCCGATCGGCTCGGTACCGGGCAAGACCCGGGACGTGAGTATGGAAGGCATGTTCGTGAACACCGGAGGCGTGTTTCTCCCCACCCATGCCAAGGTCGAGGTGAGCTTCCGCACCACCCATCGGCGCGGCAACCACCCGCACCGGGTAAGCGCCTATGTGGTCCACGGCAACGGAAACGGCGTCGGGCTCATGCTCCGGCACGTGGACTACCAGGACTTCAACGCCTTGCGCGACATGCTCAGAACCGCCGCCTAGGGAAGTTCCGCACAAGTCATTAAGAAAGCGGGCAGGGAAGGCCGTCAGCGGCGGAATTCACTGCGGCTCCCTTGCCTGCCACGCCCTAAGACCGCCACCCTAGCCCGCGCCCTGGGCGGCCTCCGGCTCGCGACGAATCACCCGCTCGGCCGGGAACTCGCAACGGAAGGTGCTGCCCTTGCCCGGTACGCTTTCGATCTCCAGCCGGGCGTCGTGGCGCAGCAGGACATGCTTGACGATGGCCAGCCCCAGGCCGGTGCCCCCGCTTTGCCGGGAGCGGCCGATGTCCACCCGGTAGAAGCGTTCGGTAAGACGGGGCACGTGGTGGGGCGCGATGCCGATGCCGGTGTCGGTGACTTCGAAGCCCGCGCCCTCATCATCGCTCATCCAGCGCATGTGAATGGCGCCGCCGGCCGGTGTGTAGCGCACGGCGTTGTACACCAGGTTGGAAAAGGCGCTGCGCAGCTGGCCCTCATCCCCGCGCAGCCACAGATCGTCGTCCGCCTCCAGCGTAATCTCATGGCGCTGATCGCCGCTCAGGCGCGTCGCATCGTCCCGCAGATCCGCCAGCATCTGGGGCACCCGCACCGGATCGCGGGATTCGGTCTGCACGTCGGTCTCCAGACGCGACAGCAGCAGCAGGTCCTCCACGATGCGCTGCATGCGTTCGGTCTGCTGGCGCATGGACTGCAGGGACCGGCCCCAGCGCGCGGCGCCTTCGGGATCATCCTCCAGGGTCTCCAGGTACCCCATCACCACCGTCAGGGGCGTGCGCAGCTCATGGGATACATTGGCCACGAAATCGCGGCGCATCTGCTCCAGCTTCTGGAGCCGGCTGACGTCGCGGACGATGACCAGCCGCTGATTCTTGCCGTAGGGCACCACGCGCACCGACAGGCTGTGGCGCTCGTCGGCCGGCGAGGGGAACTGCACCGATTGGGAGTAATCCCGCCGGCGCAGGTAGTCGGCGAACACGGGGTGACGGACCAGGTTGCCCAGCCGCTGACCCACATCGCGCGGATAATGCAGGCCCAGCAGTATCTCGGCCGCCGAATTCCACCATTCGATGGAACCGCGGCTGTCCAGTACCACGGTGCCGTCCGGCATGGCCTCGGTGGCTTCCTGGAAGCGGCTGAGCATGTTGCCCAGCTTGCGCTTGCGCTTGCGATTGCGCTGCTGGAGACGGTAGATCTGCTGGAAGATGTTGTCCCAGATGCCGTAGCCTTCCGGGGGATGGAAGCGCTTGCCTTCGGTCAGCCAGCGCTCCAGGCGATACAGGTTGGCCAGATGCCAGAGGCCGTAGGCCACCACGCCCAGCAGCACGACCAACGCGGGCCTGCCGACCAGCGAGCCGATCAGCAGCAGGACAAGTCCAAGGCCGATAGCTCGCCAGAATTCGCCGAGCCACGGATTCAACCAACCCTACTCCCGTGCCGAGAAACGGTAGCCGGCACCGCGCACGGTCTGAATGAGGCGGTCGTGACCGGTCTGCGACAGCGCCTTGCGCAGGCGCCGGATGTGCACGTCCACAGTGCGCTCTTCAACGTAGACATTGCGCCCCCAAACCCTGTCCAGCAGCTGACTGCGACTGTACACCCGTTCCGGGTGCGTCATGAAGAAGTTCAGCAGCCGATATTCGGTGGGCCCCACTTCCAGACCGACGCCGTTGGCGCTCACCCGATGGCCGGCCGGATCCAGGGTCAACCCGTCCACCTCGATGGTGGCATCGTTCGGCTCCGGAGCCGCCCGCCGCAGCACCGCCCGGATACGGGCCACCAGCTCCCGCGGTGAAAAAGGCTTTGTGATGTAGTCGTCGGCCCCCACTTCCAGGCCGCGCACCTTGTCCTCTTCCTCACCACGGGCGGTGAGCATGATAATCGGGATCTGGTCAGTGAGCTCGTCGCGCTTGAGCCGGCGGGCCAGATCGATGCCGCTGGTGCCCGGCAGCATCCAGTCCAGCAGGATGAGGTCGGGCGCCCGGTCGGCAATGCGGGCCTGGGCACCGGCGGCATCTTCGGCCTCCTGCCAACCGAAGCCGGCCCGTTCCAGGGCAAATCCGACCATCTCCCGGATCGCCGGCTCGTCTTCAACAATCAGGATATTCGCTTCACTCATAGCGCCGCCTTTCCGCCCGGCAGGAGACGGACCCCCCGGTTATTATATTCGGCGGCCGATTAGACCTTAGCCGTGTTACAGCCGTATTACACCGGAACCTGTCTCAAAATCCGTCCCGACCGCCAATCCTGCGTTGCCGATCGCGCTACGGTATTCATTTACCTGTGTAAACCGAGCGTCTCGCGCAATCCGCGCCTTGTCTTGACGGCCGATCCGCGATCTCCGGATAGATTCCGGTCAGGCCGCGGCGGCGGACGGCCGCGCCAGCACCAGGGAGAAATAGCCGTTGGACGGCTCGAAGTGGCGGTCCACCGCCAGGCCGGCGGCACCCAGCAACCCTTCCAGGCTGGCGGGCGTGAACTTGCGGCTGATCTCGGTGAGGATCGCTTCACCGCTGGCGAACTCCAGGTCCGCATCCAGGGCGCCCAGGCGGACCTGCTGCGCCCGTCGGGCCACCAGATACATCTCGATCTGCTCCAGGGTTCGATTGTAACGCGCTTCGTGGCGGAACCCGTCCAGATCGAAGTCCCCATCCAGCTCCCGGTTGAGCACCCGCAGCAGATTCAGATTGAACTCGGCAGTCATGCCGGCAGCATCGTTGTAGGCCGCATGCAGCACCCGCGGGTCCTTGACCCGATCGGCCCCCAACAGCAGAGTGTCGCCGGGCTCCATGGACTGGCGCACCTCACGCAGAAATTCGTGGGCCTGGCGGGGCTCGAAGTTGCCGATGGTGCCGCCCAGGAACACCAGCAGGCGCTTGCCCTCGGGTCGCGGCAACTGGGCCAGCCCCCCCAGGTAGTCCCCCACCAGCGCGTTCACCTGCAGCCAGTCGTAACTCTCCACCAG
>DATFML010000354.1:0-12998 GCA_035266965.1 Gammaproteobacteria bacterium | reverse complement strand
GCGCAGGGGCAGGGCGGGCGGTCCGGTGATCCAGTGGGCGGCGGTTGCCAGCAGGGTGTCGTGGTACAGCGCCGGGTGGTCGTGCCCCTGGGCCACCAGCAGGACGTTGTGGGACAGATCCTTGCCGGCCACGTACCAGGGCTCGCCGCTGTGCCGGGCCTGGCCCCCGATGCCCAGACCCTGGCGCTGGCCCAGGGTGTAGAAGATCAGGCCGTGATGGGTGCCCAGCTCTTCGCCGTCCACGCTGCGGATGGTGCCCGGCCGCGCCGGCAGGTAGCGGGCCAGGAAGTCCCGGAACTTGCGCTCCCCGATGAAACAGATGCCGGTGCTGTCCTTCTTGGCGTGGTTGGGAAAACCGGCCTGGATGGCGATCCGGCGTACGTCGGGTTTGTGCAACCCGCCGATGGGAAACAGGGTGCGGGACAACTGGTGCTGGTCCAGGGCATGAAGGAAATAGGTCTGGTCCTTTTCCCGGTCGGCGCCTTTGAGCAGGTGCATGGCGCCGTCGTCATGCAGTCGGGCGTAGTGCCCGGTGGCGATGCGGTCGGCGCCCAGACCCAGGGCATGGTCGAGGAAGGCGCGGAACTTGATTTCCTTGTTGCACATCACGTCCGGGTTCGGCGTGCGCCCGGCCTGGTATTCGTCCAGAAAATGTCTGAACACCCGGTCCCAGTACTGGGCCGAGAAGCTGACTTTGTGCAGCTCGATGCCGAGGCACTCGCACACGGCGCGGGCGTCCGCCAGGTCCTGCTCCGCCGGACAGTAGCCGGCATCGTCATCGTCGTCCCAGTTCTTCATGAACAGACCGACCACGTCGTGGCCCTGCTCCAGCAGCAGGTGGGCGGCAACCGCGGAGTCCACGCCGCCGGAAAGGCCTACCACTACGCGCATGGGTGTGCTCCACCGGCCGGCGACAGTGGCACGCGCCGCGGTGCGTGCGCCGGTGTGCACGCCGCATTGCAGGCGGAGGGCGCAACTGCGCGTCGGCTGGAACCGCTGGTGGGCCGGACTGGGGAATGGTTCGACTCAGGCATGGAAATCGGAAAGTCAGGCGCAGCCGGTACGGGGCCGCAGTCAGCGGTCATAGGCTCACGTACCGGGAACCATGTCCACCAACAGCGCCAGCGGGTAGCGCCGGCCGCCGATGTAGTCGTCGATGGAACGGAGCACCAGGGGGCTGCGCAGATCGTCACGGGCCTGCAACTCGTCTCGACTCAGCCAGACGGTACGAATGATGCCGGAATCCAGCGGCTGGTCCGGTCGGTGATCTTCACAGTCTCCGCTGAAGGTGATACGCAGATAGGTGGTTCCGCTTGCGGGCACCCGCCAACGGTACACGCCCACAAGCGCTTCGGGAAGGAAACGCCAGGCGGTCTCTTCGCGCGCCTCGCGGACCACGGCGTCCAGCAAGCTTTCCCCTTCGTCCAGATGACCCGCCGGCTGGTTGAGGACCCGGGCGCCGTCGATCTGTTCCTCCACCAGCAGGAAACGGCCCTGACGCTCCACCACGGCGGCCACCGTCACATGGGGTTTCCAGATCGTCCCATCCATCACGGACGTCCAGGGGCCGGGGCCGCCGGGCACGCCGTGTCGACCATGCCGCGCTTCGTGGTAAGCAGTCTATCCATTTGAATTTTATACCATAGTGGCGAGTCAATGGACAACCTTGTCGGGCCCCGGTGCGGCCCCGGCGGCTTGACAAACGGAAACCGGCCAGTGATAACTAGCGTGTGGCCTAGCATCGCCACCGGCGGTGTGCGTAGCATTATGCCGCGCGCGGCCAGCCCTGTGTTGGGCATTACAACTAAAACTACCCGTCGGGCCGCTCGTGCTCGTGGGGCCAAGAACCAAAACTAGAAACATTTGTAAGGAGGAGGAGTCGACATGGTGAAATCCCTCATACGCGCCGCCATTGTTTCCGGTCTGACGCTGGTGGCTACGACCGGCGCCCAGGCCGCCAGCAAGGAACTCAAGCCATTCATTCTCGGTTACGAGACCACCGGTAACATGACCAAGGTGGTCGACCAGGTGAAGGACAAGTTGAAGTCCGCGGGCTTCGACATCGCCGGTTCCTACGAGCCCTACAAGGGCGCGATGGTCATCGCGGTGACCAACCAGCAGTTGAAGAAGGGTGCGGCGGAATCGAAATTCGGCGGTTACGGCGCGGCTCAGCGTGTAACGCTCACCGAGGTCAAAGGGCAGATTCAGGTTTCCTACACCAATCCGGTGTACATGGAAGATGCCTACCGGATGAACGCAAACTATGCCCCGGTGCTCAAGGAACTGAAGAACGCTCTGGGCGACAAGGAAGCCTATGGCCCGAAGCAGGGGCTGACCGCCAGCAAGCTGCGCAAGTATCACTACATGTTCGGTATGGAATACTTTACCGATCCCAGCCATCTTGCCGAATACGACAACTACAAGGATGCGGTGGCGGCCGTCGAGAAGGGCCTGGCCGAGGGTAAGGGCGGCGCCCACAAGGTGTACCGCATCGACATCCCGGGCAAGAACCAGACGGTCTTCGGGGTCGCGCTGACCAAGGGCTGCAGCGGTGACAAGTACATCATGCACAACATCGACTTCAAGCCCATCCGGTCCACCCCGCACCTGCCTTACGAGGTGCTGGTCAACGGCAAGAACGTCTATGCGCTGTACGCACGGTTCCGGATCGCGATCAATTTCCCCGATCTGGCCATGATGGGTCACCACAGCTTCGTCAACATCATGTGCGCGCCCGGCGCCATCGAGAAGTCGCTGACCGAAGCGGCGGGTGGAAAGATCTAGGAGCCTGTCCTAGCTAACTGACGGTTCGGCACCACGGCCTTTGAGCCCCCGCCTCGCGGCGGGGGCTTTTTTTGCGGCGTTAGCGGCGCACGGCGCCAGGTGGTACAATCCGCTCCCCGCTTTTCTGCATTGTCACGGGTAACCTTATCAATGGCCTATCAGCATATCGTCGTTCCTGAACAGGGCGAACGCATCACCGTCAATTCCGATCAGTCCCTTGCGGTTCCGGACCGCCCCATCGTCCCCTGCATTGAGGGCGATGGTATCGGGGTGGACATTACGCCGGTCATGCAGACGGTGGTGGATGCGGCTGTCCAGAAGGCCTATGGGGGCAAGCGGCGCATTTCCTGGATGCAAATCTATGCCGGCGAAAAGGCCAATCGCGTCTATGGCGAGAACACGTGGCTGCCGGCGGAAACGCTGGGGGCCATCCGGGACTATTCGGTCGCCATCAAGGGTCCCCTGACCACGCCGGTGGGCGGCGGGATACGTTCCCTGAACGTGGCGCTGCGTCAGGAACTGGACCTCTATGTCTGCCTGCGGCCCGTGCGCTACTACACGGGCACGCCCAGTCCATTGAAGGAACCCGAGAAGACCGACATGGTGATCTTCCGGGAGAACTCCGAAGACATCTACGCGGGCATCGAATGGGAGGCCGGCAGCCCCGAGGCGCGCAAGGTGGTCGAGTTTCTGCAGGGCGAAATGGGCGTCACCAAGATCCGCTTTCCGGACAGCTCGGGTATCGGCATCAAGCCGGTGTCACGGGACGGAACGCGACGGCTGGTCCGCAAGGCCATTCAGTACGCCATTGACCAGGATCGGGACTCGGTGACCCTGGTGCACAAGGGCAACATCATGAAGTTCACCGAAGGGGCCTTCAAGAATTGGGGCTATGAACTCGCCAAGGAGGAGTTCGGTGCCGTCGATCTGGACGGGGGACCCTGGTGTACCTTCAAGAATCCCGTGACGGGCCGTGAGATTGTCGTCAAGGACGTGATCGCCGATGCTTTCCTGCAGCAGATCCTGTTGCGACCCGCCGAGTACAGCGTGATCGCCACGCTCAACCTCAACGGCGACTACATTTCAGACGCACTGGCGGCCCAGGTGGGCGGCATCGGCATGGCGCCGGGCGCCAATCTCTCCGATACGGTGGCGTTGTTCGAAGCGACCCATGGGACCGCGCCGAAGTATGCCGGCAAGGATCAGGTGAATCCCAGTTCCCTCGTGCTGTCGGCGGAAATGATGCTGCGGCATCTGGGTTGGCAGGAGGCGGCGGATCTGATCGTAAAGGGTGTCAGCGGCGCGATTGCCGGCAAAACGGTTACCTACGATCTCGCCCGCTTGATGGACGGTGCCACCAAGGTGAGCTGTTCCGGGTTCGGGGAGGCGGTGATCGCCCGCATGTAGCCGTACGCTCAACCTCGCCGGTTGGGCGCAGGAGTGAAAGACGGTCGGCGTCCAGGCGGATGGCGCCGCAAGCGGCGCCATCCGCTTCCCTCAGACGCTGTCGCTGCGGATCTTGGCCGCCTGCAGGCCTTTGGGGCCCTGCATGACATCGAAGGATACTTTCTGGCCCTCCTTCAGGGTCTTGTATCCTTCCATCTCGATCGCCGAGAAATGGGCAAAAACATCTTCGCCCCCCTCGTCAGGCGCGATGAAGCCATAGCCCTTCGCGTTGCTGAACCACTTAACGGTACCGGTTGCCATCCTCACTTCACCTCGTATTACCGGCGGACGTTCGAGCGCCCGTCTTGTTTATGCTCATCATCATGGAGCATAGTCCATGGCGGTGACGGCCCGCCTGCACCGGGGCCGTGCCATGCTGACTGCAGACTCCACTTGCACACTCTATCTACAGTTGAGTAAAATAGTCAACTATTACTTGGTCTTGGGGGCCTTTTGAGGCACCGGGACAGGCTTTTCCTTCCAATCCGCCGTCTCCTTTTGAACTCGTTGCGCGCCCTGATTTTCTATGGTACGTGTAACCTATGCATAGGGCGATCATGCGGTCGACAACGTTCCGCGCGAACGACAAGCAGACGGACTTCGCGACAGATTATTTGCTATGGGCAGTGAGCGGAAAGTTGGCAACGAAGACGACCTTGTGGTCGAGGAGGCGCGACCGAAAATCAAGCGACCGCCCCTGTACAAGGTCATCCTGTTGAACGACGATTACACTCCTATGGAGTTCGTGGTTCAGGTCCTGGAGACGTTCTTCGGCATGGGGCGCGAAAAGGCCACGCAGATCATGCTGCACGTGCACACGCGGGGAAAAGGCGTATGCGGTGTCTTCACCAGGGAAATTGCCGAGACAAAAGTGGCACAGGTCAATGAATACTCACGCCGGCATCAGCACCCGCTGTTATGCACCATGGAGGAGGCGTAGGTCAGTTTATGAGGTAATGCAGGCATGCTGAGCAAGGAACTGGAGTTCACACTGAATCTCGCCTTCAAGGAAGCGCGGGACAAACGGCATGAGTTCATGACCGTGGAGCATCTGTTGCTCGCGCTGCTGGACAATCCCACCGCCAGCGAGGTCCTGCGGGCCTGCGGCGCGGATATCGAGCAGCTGAAGAGGGAGTTGGCGAAGTTCCTTGACGAAACCACGCCGTTGCTTCCCCCCAACGACAGCCGGGAAACCCAGCCCACGCTGGGATTTCAGCGGGTTCTGCAGCGCGCCGTGTTCCACGTGCAGTCCTCCGGCAAGAAGGAGGTGACCGGCGCGAACGTGCTGGTGGCCATCTTCAGCGAGCAGGAATCCCAGGCCGTCTACTTTCTCAACAAGCAGAACATTACCCGCCTGGACGTGGTGAATTACATGTCCCACGGCATCTCCAAGGTGGCGGGCGAGCAGAACGAGGGTTTGTCCACTTCCGCCGAGGAGGAGGCCAGTCCCGAGGTGTCGGCGAAGAAGCCCCTGGACAGTTTCGCCACCAACCTCAACGAGATGGCCCGGCAGGGGAAGATCGATCCGCTGATCGGTCGGCGCCACGAGGTGGAACGCACCATCCAGATCCTGTGCCGGCGTCGCAAGAACAATCCGCTGTTCGTCGGGGAGGCCGGCGTGGGCAAGACCGCCATCGCCGAGGGCCTCGCCAAGATGATCGTCGACGAGGAAGTGCCCGAGGTGCTGCAGCACAGTACCATTCATTCCCTTGATCTGGGTGCGCTGGTGGCCGGTACCAAGTACCGGGGCGATTTCGAAAAGCGCTTGAAGTCGGTGCTGGCGCAACTGCGCAAGGAGAAGGGCGCCATCCTGTTCATTGATGAAATCCATACCATCATCGGGGCCGGCGCGGCTTCCGGCGGGGTGATGGATGCTTCCAACCTGATCAAGCCCATGCTGGCGTCCGGTGAGCTCAAGTGCATCGGATCCACCACCTACCAGGAATACCGCGGCATTTTCGAGAAGGATCGGGCGCTGGCCCGGCGCTTCCAGAAGATCGACGTGACCGAACCCTCGGTCGACGAGACCGTCAAGATTCTCCAGGGGCTGAAGTCGCGCTTCGAGGAACATCATCACGTGAAGTATTCGCCGCGGGCCCTGCGCACGGCCGCCGAGCTGGCCGACCGCTATATCAACGACCGGCATCTGCCCGACAAGGCCATCGACGTGATCGATGAAGCGGGTGCCAACCTGAGGTTGCAGCCGCCGTCAAAGCGCAAGAAGACCATCGGGGTGTCTGATATCGAAAACGTGGTCGCCAAGATGGCCCGTATTCCGCCCAAGAGCGTATCGTCTTCGGACAAGGACCGGCTGCGCACCCTGGAGCGCGACCTGAAGATGACGGTGTTCGGCCAGGATCAGGCCATCGAGACGCTTTCGTCGGCCATCAAGATGGCCCGCTCGGGACTGGGCAACGAGGACAAGCCCATCGGCTCGTTCCTGTTCGCCGGACCCACCGGCGTGGGCAAGACCGAGGTGACCCGCCAGTTGGCCATGGTTCTGGGGATCGAGTTGGTGCGCTTCGACATGTCCGAGTACATGGAGCGCCATACCGTCTCGCGCCTGATCGGTGCGCCGCCCGGCTATGTGGGGTTCGATCAGGGCGGTCTGCTGACCGAAGCGATCACCAAGCACCCCCACGCGGTGCTGCTGCTGGACGAGATCGAAAAGGCCCATCCCGACGTGTTCAACCTGCTGCTGCAGGTCATGGATCATGGCACCCTGACCGACAACAACGGACGCAAGGCGGACTTCCGGAACGTGGTGATGGTCATGACCACCAACGCCGGCGCCCAGGAGATGAGCCGTCCGTCCATCGGGTTCACCAACCAGGATCATTCCACCGATGCCATGGAGGCCATCAAGCGGTTGTTCACGCCGGAGTTCCGCAATCGTCTGGACGGCATCGTCCAGTTCAAGGGACTCGATGCCACCGTGATCGCTCAGGTGGTGGACAAGTTCCTGTTCGAGCTCGAGGCCCAGTTGCAGGAGAAACACGTCACCCTGGACGTGGACGACTCCGCCCGGCTGTGGCTGGCCGAGCATGGCTACGACCCCAAGATGGGTGCGCGGCCCATGGCCCGGGTGATTCAGGAGCATATCAAGAGGCCGTTGGCGGAGGATCTTCTGTTCGGCCGTCTGGTCGGAGGCGGTCACGTGCTGATCCGTGCCGAGGACGGCGAGCTCACCCTGGACATCGAGGAGGTCGAACGGGTGTAGCCGGATGACGGAGTACCGCTCCGTAAGAAGCGCCCGCCATTGGTCGGGCGCTTTTTTTTGTGCGGGGTGGGGGACGGGCGCCGGGTTGATCGGCGTCGGGAAAAAGTCCGGTCCTCCCGAAGGAGTCGGCACGGTCGGGGCGAAATCGGGCCTCGGGGGCCGCCTCGACAAGCCGGGGCCCGGACAGGCCATGGACCGGCTGAGAAGGGTGGCTCCCTGCCGGTTGATGGAGTCTGGTGGGCTGCTGCGGGTGGGCGCGCGCCGACAGGCGCCGCAGGTGGGACTACCGCGCCCGGTAGGTGATCCGGCCTTTGGTGAGATCGTAAGGCGTGAGCTGTACGGTGACCTTGTCGCCGGTGAGAATGCGGATGTAGTGCTTGCGCATTTTCCCCGAAATATGGGCGGTCACGACATGGCCATTCTCGAGTTGTACCCGGAACATGGTGTTGGGGAGAGTCTCGATGACCGTACCCTCCATTTCGATATGATCTTCTCGTGCCATAGAATCCCTGTGTCGTCGATTGCCAGCGAATCACGCATTATACCCGAACCGGGCGCTTCAATGCTTGCGAAAAACGCCCCCATCAGCGGCGCGTCACTGCAACCGCGACCAACGGATGCCGCGCCGGCCGGGATACCCCGGGGCCGTAAAGGATATGTAGATCCCGCGCGTTATTCAAATAGTCATGCCATGGGATCGGCGCATGGCCCACCGCCGCGATGTATTCCGACGGCGCATGGCGCAACCAGGATCAGAGATCGATCCATTGGCCGTGCCGGAACATCTGAAGCGGCCGGATCCGGCCCTTGTAACTCATTTTTCTGCATTCCTCGATCCAGTAGCCCAGGTATACCCACCCCAGACCCAGGCGCCGCGCCTCGGCTACCTGCCAGAGGATAGCGTAGCTGCCCAGGCTGCGGGCGGCTTCCTCAGGGTCGAAAAAGGTGTAGACGGCGGACAGGGCGCCCGGCACCTGGTCGGTGACCGCAACCGCAAGCAGGCGTTGCCCGGCTCGGAATTCGTAGAACACGGTGTCCGACCAGGAGCAGGTCAGGAACTCGAGGTACTGGCCCGGATCATCCGTATCCATGCTGCCGCCCGGATGGCGACTCTGCAGGTATTTGCGATACAGGGCAAAGTGCTCCTCGCGGTAGGCGGGTGCGGCGGCGGTGACGGTCAGATCCCCGTTGCGGCGCCATGTGCGCCGATCGGCCCGTCGGCCGACGAACCCCTCCACGGGGATACGCACCGGAATACAGGCGTTGCAGTCGGGGCAGGCAGGGCGGTAGACCAATTGCCCGCTGCGGCGGAAGCCGAATTCGGAAAGCCGGCCGTACATGCGGTTGTCGAGCTGTGCCTCGGGATCGGCGAACAGGGTGATGGCTTCACGTTCGGGCAGGTAAGGGCAGGGGTGGGGCCGGCTGGCGAAAAAGGCGAGCTGCCGCAGACGGGTGGGGCGATGACTGATACTCACGGCGTATCGGTCCTGCGGCACAGGCCGCCGTCGTCCAGCAATTGTGCCGGCAGATCGGGATCGAGCTGCCACGGGCTGGCCCGCTGCGGTTCGTCGCAGCTGGTTTTCAGGATCTGCAGAAACTGTCGCCGGGGTATGTCGACGGCACCGAAGCGCGCCAGGTGGGGTGTGTGCATCTGGCAGTCGATGACCACGAAGCCCCAGGCGCGGAGTTGGCGCACGAGGTGCACGAAGGCGACCTTGGAGGCATCTGCGACGCGGCTGAACATGGATTCGCCGAAGAATACCCGTCCCAAGGCGACGCCGTACAAACCGCCCACCAGTTCGGTGCCGCTCCACGCTTCCACCGAATGGGCGTGGCCCAGTCGATGGAGGTGGGTGTAGGCGCGTTCCATGTCCGCGGTGATCCAGGTGCCGTCGGCGTCCCGTCGCGGTGCCGCGCAGCCTGCGATCACGGCATCGAAGGCGCGGTCCAGTGTGACCTGGAACAGCCCTTTGCGCACCGTCTTACGCAGGCTGCGGGACACCTTCAACTGGTCGGGAAACAGCACCGCGCGGGGGTCGGGAGCCCACCAGAGGATGGGCTGACCTTCGGTGTACCAGGGAAAGATGGCATTGCGATAGGCCTCCAGCAGCCGTTCCGGCGACAGGTTGCCGCCGACCGCCAGCAGGCCATCGGGGTCGCGTAGCGCAAGTTCCACGTCAGGAAAGGGACTTTCGGTGTCGAACGGGTCGATCCAGAAAGGGCCGAGAGAGTTCAACGCGTGCCTCCATCATTCTCCGGCCGGCGCAGCCTTGTAGGGCGCATGTTCGGCCAGTTCCTCCATGTACTGTTCCATGGCCTGGGTCTCCCGCTGCAGAAAGTCGCCGATAGCCTGCCGGAAGCGGGCATCGGCGATCCAATGGGCCGACCAGGTGCGGGTGGGCAGGAAACCCCGGCTGATCTTGTGTTCCCCCTGGGCACCGGGTTCGAAGCGTCGCAGACCCGTGCGGATGCAGTAGTCGATGCCCTGATAGTAGCAGGCCTCGAAGTGCAGGCTGTGGAATTGTGCGTCGCATCCCCAATGCCGGCCGTAGAGCGTGTCGCGGCCGCGCAGATTGATTGCGCCCGCCACGGGACGGCCGTCGTGATACGCGAACACCAACACCACCTGTTCGCCCATGGTGCGGCCGATTTCACGGAAGAAGCCCAGGTTCAATGTGGGGTAGCCCCATTTCTTCTCGAAGGTGGAATGGTAGTAGTGATGAGCAGTGCGCCACTGCTCATCGCTGGCCTCATGGCCGTGGACCACCTCGAGCTCCACACCGGCTTCGTGGACCCGCTTGCGTTCGCGCCGCACCTTCTTGCGTTTCTGGGCGTTGAAGCGTTCGAGAAAGTCGTCGAAGTCGCGGTAGCCGGCGTTCTCCCAGTGGAACTGACACCCCAGGCGCAGCAGCAGCCCCTGCTCGGCGAGGCTGGCAGTATCGTCGGCATCGGGAAACAGCCAGTGCAGGGAGGAGACGCCGGTTCGGCGCGCGTAGTCCCGGGCCTGGGAACTGAGAAACCGCCGTACAGCATCCGCGTCCGGATCACCGGGGGCCACCAGCAGGCGAGCACCGGTCGCCGGTGTATAGGGCACCGCACACACCAGCTTGGGGTAGTAGCGCATACCGGCCCGCTGGTAGGCGTCCGCCCAGGCCCAGTCGAACACGAACTCGCCGTAGGAGTTGTCCTTGGCGTAAAGGGGCATGGCCCCCACCGGACGGGATTGGTCATCCACCGCGATCAAATGGCGGGGCAGCCAGCCATAGCTCTCTCCCACGCAGCCGTTGTGTTCCAGAGCGGCCAGGAACTCGTGGCGAAGGAATGGATTCGCATCGCCGGCGAGCCGATTCCACTGGTCGGCGGGTATGTCGTCGATGCATTCCAGCTGGCGGATTTCCATGCCGCCATTGTAACGAACCGGGTGAACACCGGCACGGGCGGGATCAATACCATGACCGATTCAGGTCTATTGGCTGCGGGTTTACCGGCGCGGCGGGTGCCCGCTGGGCGCGGTGGGGGATCTGTTGACGGTGAAGTTTCAGTTCCCGGTGGGGCGATGGTGCAGGCGTTGCGCCTGCCCGCCGTCATCCGCAGCGTCCAGGGGGACGAAGCGCAGGACAGTCGCGACTACGGACTCGAATTCCGGATTGTCGATCCCCGGGACACCCTGGCGCTGCACGGCTTCGTCTACGGGCAGATCGCCAAGCGCGTTCCCTGAGGCGGTTTTCCGATCAGCCCTGCTCCACCGCCAGGCCGTCCAGGTAACGCTCGGCATCCAGGGCGGCCATGCAGCCGGCACCGGCAGAGGTGATGGCCTGGCGGTAGACATAGTCGGCCACGTCACCGGCGGCGAATACGCCGGGGATACTGGTGGCCGTGGCGTTGCCGTTCGTGCCGCTGTTGATCTTGATGTAGCCGCCGGCCATGTCCAGCTGGCCTTCGAAAATCCCGGTGTTGGGCTGGTGACCGATGGCGATGAATACCCCCTGCAGGGGAATGTCCTTGGCGGTGCCGTCCTTGACGTCCTTCACGCGCATGCCGTTGACACCCTGGTTGTCGCCCAGCACTTCATCCAGCACGTGGTTCCATTCGATGGTGACCTTGCCCTCGTCGGCCTTCCTGAACAGCCGGTCCTGGAGGATCTTCTCCGAACGCAGCTGATCGCGGCGATGCACCAGGGTGACGTGGGACGCGATATTGGCCAGGTAAAGGGCCTCTTCCACGGCGGTGTTTCCGCCACCGATCACGGCGACCGGCTGGTCGCGGTAGAAGAATCCGTCGCAGGTGGCGCAGGCGGAGACGCCGCGGCCTTTGAAGGCTTCTTCGGAGGGCAGTCCCAGGTACTTGGCGGATGCGCCGGTGGCGATGATCAGGGCGTCGCAGGTGTAGATGCCGGAGTCGCCTTCCAGACGGAACGGGCGGCGGCTGACGTCGGTCGTATGAATGTGGTCGAAAATGATGTCGGCGTGGAAGCGTTCGGCGTGTTCGCGCATCTCCTCCATGAGCGCCGGTCCCTGCAGTTCGGCGCGACCACCGGGCCAGTTTTCCACTTCGGTGGTGGTCATGAGCTGCCCTCCCTGCTCCAACCCGGTGATCACCACGGGATCGAGGTTGGCCCGGGCGGCATAGATGGCGGCGGTGTAACCTGCGGGCCCGGAACCCAGGATGAGAAGGCGGCAGTGCTTCGTTTCGCTCATGTATAATGGCTCCGCTATGGATGAGGTTGCCGACCGGCCGCGTCGTTTCGGGATGGGGCGGCGTCGGGCGCCACAGGCGGAGGGTGGCTGGTCGCCGTTGGCAGTGGAACGGCGGCGCGCGCCCCCGCCGGCCGCGGCCGACCGTAGATGGTACGTGACTTGCCACAACGGGTAAAGGAGGCTCAATGCGCATCGGCATACCCCGCGAGATCAAGACCTTGGAAGGGCGCGTCGCCCTCATTCCCGACGCCTGTGCGGATCTGGTCAAGGCGGGCCATGAGGTGCTGCTGGAACGGGATGCCGGCCTGCGCGCCGGGTATCCGGACGACCAGTACCGCCAGGCGGGAGTCAAGGTCGTGGACGATGCCGAGGCCCTGTACGGGCAGGCGCAGCTGCTGTTGAAGGTCAAGGAGCCGGTGGAGGGCGATCTGGCGCTGTTGCGCGAAGACCATACCCTGTTCTGTTACCTTCATCTGGCGGCCAGCCCGGCGCTTGCCCGGCAGCTCCAGGAGATCGGGCTCACGGCGGTGGGCTTCGAAACGGTCGAAGAGAGCGACGGACGGCTTCCCCTGCTGGCACCCATGAGCGACATTGCCGGACGCCTGTCCGTGCAGGTCGGCACCCATCTGCTGCACCAGCCCGAAGGTGGACGTGGCATCCTGCTGGGCGGAATGCCGGCGGCCGAACGGGGCCATGTGGTGATCATCGGTGCGGGCGAGGCCGGCGGCAACGCGGCGGCGGTGGCGGCGGCCCTGGGTGCCCGGGTGACCGTGTTCGACCGCAAACGGGAGAAGCTGGCGGCGATGCAGGCGCTGGGACCGAATGTGACGGCGCTGTATCCCTATGCCCAC
>DATFML010000353.1:0-5495 GCA_035266965.1 Gammaproteobacteria bacterium | reverse complement strand
CGCCTTTTCCGCGGGGATGCTCGCCAGCAGCCCCCCGGCGGTCTGGGGATCGAACAGCAACGGATACAGCGGATGCTCACCGATTTCGGAGAGATTGCTGATGGCCCGGCGCAGCCGGATGTTTTCCGGCTGCAGGGAGCTGAAGATACCTTGAGCGAGGCTCTCGCGGGCGCCGTCCAGGACCGGCAACGACTCAAGAAACAATTCGGCGTCGACCCGCGAGGGCCTGGTCATTTCCACCAGATGACCGAGCAGCCCAAAACCGGTGACGTCGGTGCACGCCCTGGCCGCGTAGCTGTGCAGGCATTCGGCCGCCGACTTGTTCGACTGCAGCATGCTCGTCACCGCGGCATCGACCCATCCGCCCCTCGCCTTGGCGCGCATATCGGCGGCAAAGATGGTGCCGGTGCCGAGCGCCTTGGTGAGCACCAGCGCATCGCCGGACTGCATTCCCCCCTTGCGCATTAGGGTGCTGCGCTCGGCAAGTCCGTTTACCGCCAAGCCGAAGGCAAGTTCCTGACCTTCGTTGGTGTGCCCGCCCACCAACGCCGCACCGGCATCGGACAACACTTCCATCGCCCCGCCGATGACATCGGCCAGCAGTTGCTCGGTCTTGGACTCAAGACCGAAGGGCAGCGTCGTCAGGGCCAATGCGGTCTGCGGCTCCGCGCCCATGGCGTAGATGTCACCCAATGCGTGATTGGCGGCTATGCGACCGAAAATGTAGGCATCGTCCACGAACGAGCGAAAGAAGTCCACGGTATGGACCATGACCTTGCCTGCCGGCACTTCCACGACCGCGGCGTCGTCCGGGTCGTTGAGACCGACCAGCACGTCGTCGCGTTGAACCGGCTGCAGTTGATTGAGTACCCGGCTGAGCACCGTGCTGCCCACCTTGGAGCCGCAGCCGCCGCATCGCATGGCCAGCGCGGAGATCTGCTTGCGGGCCTGCTCATCGCCCAGCCGGTCGTCCACCTGCGGACCCCGGGCCGCGGCCATTTCCGGCAGATCCCGGTACTTGGACATCCACTTGCGGTCGATGTGATCCTTCCATCGCCACATCCACGCCCCCTGCAGCGCCAGCCGCCCGCGGGAGGCCACGGCGAACCGGTCGCCGGTACTTATCAAGCTCAGGAAATGCCGCTGCGGCCGGAAACGTTTCAGGGGCCGACCGAGCACGGAACGACGCAGATTATCGCTCAGGGGCGGACCCTGGCGAACGGCCATGACGCCGGATTTCGGACGGGGATGATTCACCATGGTGGCCACGTCGCCCGCCGCGAAGACGTTGGGGTGGGACAGAGACTGCAGACGATCGTCGACCAGTATGAATCCGTCATCGCTGAGCTGCAGTCCTGTTTCAGCCAGCCAGTGCGGCGCAGCGGCCTGGGTTACCCAAATGGCCGCATCGCACAACACTTGCCCGCCGTGCGCACAATGCAACTGATGCGCGTCCACCGCTACCACCCGATGGCCGGTACGCACAGCGATGCCGCGGCGAGTCAGGATGTCCTCGAAGCGGCGACGCACCTTGGCATTGTGGGTAGGCAGGATCTCAGGGGAATCCGTGAGTACCACAAATTCGGCCGGGTGGGCCGGATTGCCTCGTTGCTGATATCGAAGCCGGTTTTGTAGCGACAGCGCCAGCTCCACGCCGCCCGCACCGCCACCGACGACCGCGATCCGCAAAGGGCGATCGGATGCACGTACCCGTTCTTCGATCTCCCGCCATCCGGCGAGGAACCGGTCGACCGGTTTCACGGGAAGCGCGTGCTCAGCCGCGCCTTCGGCTGCCATGGAGCCCGGCGTGGAACCGACGTCGATGGAAAGCACGTCATAAGGAACGGGGGGCCGGTTCGCGCAGATGATCCGGCCCGCACTCAAGTCCAGGCCGGTCATGGAATCATGGATCAAACGTGCGCCTGCGAAGCGCGCCAGCGGCTGCAAATCGATATGGCTTTCGTCGAAGCTGTAATGGCCTGCAATATAGCCCGGCAACATGCCCGAATACGGCGTCTGCAGATCACGGCTGACCAGTGTCAAGCGCACGCCTGGCAGCCGCCGCATGGCGAAGCGTTTCAGCACGGCCACATGGCTGTGTCCGCCTCCGACCAGTACTATGTCCTTGAGAATCGGCGATTGTTGGCTTTCCATGTGCTGCCATCGGTTCCGGGTTTGCAGCCGGGCGGCCCCCAAGGGGCTCCGGCTGCCGGCCAAAGCGTGCTACGGGATATGATCGGTCAAGCGCCGGCCGGAAAGCCAGCATTTCCGGTATATGTTCGAACCCGTCGTCCCCTGGCACCGGGCACCCGCATTGGCGCCCGGGCAATGTCATAATTGTAGTATGACAATTCAAACAGTTACCAGGCAGCTGAGTGCGGCCACCGTAGTGCGCGTCTGCGTGGTTATCGGGCTGTTCAATCCCTTCACCGGCGACCCGAAGACCCCGGGCGTTCAATCCCCCATGGTGAGCACGACCCGGAAGCGCGCCTGATTGCTCATCATGCGTTCATAGGCTTCGGTCGCCTGCTGTAGCGGATAGGTCTCGATGTGCGGCAGTACGTCGAAGTTCGCGCTGAAGTTCAGTGTGTCTTCCGAGTCCCTGGGCGTGCCGGAAGGCCAGCCTCGGACCGAACGCCGCCCTGGGATCAGCTGCAGCGGAGAAACCTCGACCGGGGCGCCATCGATACCCACAACGATCAGTCGGCCATCGCGCCCGAGGCCACCGACGACGGCACTGATGGCCGCACTGCTGGGTGCGGTGGCCAGTATCACGCGGGCACCGCCCAGCTCCTGGAGCCTGCGTGCCGGATCGTCGGCGGTGGTGTCGATGTACTCGTGGGCTCCGAGCTCGCGGGCGAGGGACTGCTTGCTGTCACCACGGGAAAGTGCAACCGTATACATACCCATCTTTCGCGCGAACTGCACGGCGAGATGCCCGAGTCCCCCGATCCCGAGAATGGCCATGATGTCACCGGCCCGGGCTCCCGAGTTGCGAAGGGCGTTGAAGGTGGTGATACCGGCGCAGAGGAGGGGGGCCGCCGCCGTGGAGCTCAGTGTGTCGGGGACGCTTGCCAATGCCTCCTGTGGCGCCAGCATGTATTCGGCATACCCGCCGTCGTAGCTGACGCCGGCGATCTGAGCATTGCTGCAGTTCACGAAGTCGCCTGCCCGGCACGCCTCGCATTGGAAGCAGTGCCCGCCATGCCAACCCACACCGATCCGCTGGTCCACGGCGACTGACCGAACCCCGTCACCCAGCGCATCGATTCGGCCGATGACCTCGTGCCCGGGAATACGCGGGTATTCGACACCCGGAAACGTCCCGTCCTTGACGAGTGCATCACTGTGGCAGATCCCGCACGCCTCGACCTTGAGCCGTACCTGTCCGTAGGCCGGCTCCGGTAGATCCCGTTCCACTACTTCGAAAGGGCCACCGGGCTTGCTGACTTGTACCGCTTTCATGTACGTCCTCCTCGTTCGTGAGTGAACCTCGCCTTCGCTGGCCGGCCTGCTCCGGTGAACCCGTCGGGCAGGGCCTGGCGTCGACTCGCGCGGGGCCGGTCTACGGATGACCCGCGCACGAGTCCCTTCGACGGGATTGTAGCTGCGTCACTGGCGAAGCCCGCGGGGATTTTCCGACACACCGAGCATGGTTGATACCGGCACGCCGGACGGGCGTCCTGAACCGGAAGACCGCCAGGAAACCGGGGGTGGGCGGCGCCGATTTCGCCGCCTTCGAGATGGATGTCAGGGTGCAGCAACCGGAAAATCACGGGCCGGCGTCCGGGAGCGGCAATCAGTCCATGAGCCATTCCAATCACTGATCCCGGCCTTCCGCGAGCCGGGTGAACCGGTCGGGCATTCAGGCCGTCACTGACGCGACACCGGGCGGACTTTCCTCTCCCCGCAGACAAACACGGGCGCAACTCAAGTGCGCTGGCGCCCGTAGTACAGGTTGACCGCATGGTGCCCTTCGATCAGGAACAGCCAGCGCTCGATCAGGATGCCGGACAGCGCGGCCACCAGGGCGAGCAGGGTCAACGCCTGAGGCGCGTCCCGGTTCGCCACGACCACCAATACGGCAAAGGGAACCAGAAAAGCCATTACCAGGGCGAGGGTGCGCAGCAGGAATGATCGTCCCGCTGCCAGTCGGTGGCCGAACTCTTCGGTCAGAAAGTTGCCGTGACTGTGCCCCACGTCCAGGAGCTTCACCCGCTCCGGCCCCAGACCGGTGGCGCTATTCAGCGTGGGCCCTTCGGGCTTGCCGATCCAGAAGTAATAGATCAGCTTGACCAGGGCGGCCAGCGCGAGCAGTGCCAGGGTCAAAGTGGCCGCCGCGGAGTCGCTGGCCGTGATCAGCGACCGGATCGTCGTCAACAGGACACCGCCGCTGGCCAGGCCGATGAAAAGATAGTTGGCGGGCACCATCGGGTTATGCCACTGGCGGATGGTCTTCAGGGAGGCGTAGATCATCCCCGTGCAGAACAGCGTGGTGAGCGCCAGAATCAGCGCCAGCCAGCCGCTGAACCGCACCACCGCGCCGGGCGGATTGCCGTACAGACCCACCAGCACCAGGTACGCGATGGCGGGCAGGAAGAATACCAGGGAGAACAGGCCCTCGCGGGACAGCCAGGAAGTGCGTATCCGGTTGAGCGACTTGATCGCGTTTTTCGGGTTGGCGAGATGGAATGTCGAGGAAATCAACCCCCCGGTGACCAGCGCCAGGGACAGGGCACCCGCCACCAGTACCTCGCGCTCGGACATGGGGGCGCCCCAGCCGGTGTTGTTGATGACCACCAGCAGCACGAACAGGCCGAAGCCGGCGCCGCTGCTGACCGTGAACAGGATCAGGGAGAGAGAAGGTTTCACTGTGTTGCGTCCTTGTCCATCTGTTTCAACGCTCCTGGGGTCAGCGCGCGACGATCTGGTTGACCCAGTTCTTGAGCCGTTCACCCAGCCCCCGGGCCGGTCGCTCGACGTCGGTCGTGTCCACCCGGTTCGCCGTACGCGGAGGCAGGTACTGGTTGGTGGGCTGATAACCGAGCTCTGGCATCATGGAGTAACCGCCGCGCTCGCGCGCGAGGCGGCTGACGTCCGATTGCGGATCATCATAGTCCCCGAACAGGCGGGCGTGGGTCGGGCAGACGATGACGCAGGCCGGCTGGCGTTCGTTTTCCGGAAGATTCTGGTCGTAGATCCGGTCGATACACAGCGTGCATTTCTTCATGGTCCCGGAGCTCGGGTCGAGCTCGCGTGCCCCGTAGGGACAGGCCCAGGCGCACAGGTTACAGCCCATGCACTTGTCCTGGTCCACCAGCACGATGCCGTCCTCTTCGCGCTTCCAGGAGGCGCCGGTCGGGCACACGGTCACGCAGTCCGCGTTTTCACAATGCAGACAGGACATCGGGAAGTTGACCGTCTGGCTGTGCGGATATTCGCCCACCTCGTAGTGGCGGATGCGGTTGAACCAGACACCGCTGGGCTCGCCGCCA
>DATFML010000352.1:0-4520 GCA_035266965.1 Gammaproteobacteria bacterium | reverse complement strand
GGGCGAAAGTGCACCGAATCCAGCAACCCGATGACCACATAGGCCAACAGCACCACCAGCGCGCCTGCCCCGAGTCGGCTGCGGACCACCCGCACCCATTGCTCGCGCAGGTGCTCGCGCCGCGAGACGTACCAGCCGAATCCCATGACGCTCGCCACCAGCACATAGACCAGCGCATCGGTCCACAGGACGACGGGCTCAAACACGGGCGCACCCCCTGGGGTCGCACCGCAACCTTTCACTGAACCTCGTGGCCGTGGCGTTGTTCATCATCGTCAGGACAATCGGATACGGGGATCCACCAGGGTGTAGGAGATGTCCGTGAGTATGAGTCCGATGATGTACATCACCGAACCCAGGAACACCATGGCCCGTACAATGGCGAAATCCTGTCTCTGGATGGCATGGATGGTATAGCTGCCCAAACCGGGTATCCCGAAGAAAGACTCCAGAATCAGACTGCCCATGAACAGCAACGGCAACACGGCCACGGCGCCCGTCAGTATGGGAACCAGCCCGTTCTTCAGCACATGCCGGAACATGACCTGGTATTCCGCCAGGCCCTTGGCACGGGCGGTGCGCACGAAGTCCTTGCCCATCTCCTCCAGAAACAGGGTGCGGAACCAGCGGGTCTGCCCGCCGATGCCGCCCACAATGCCGATCGCAATGGGCAGCAGTACGAACTTGAAGGCATGGAGCCCCGGGCTGTAGCCCGATATGGGCACCAAACGCAGGATCTTACCCACCAGAAACTGGCCGGCGATCACGTAGAACAGCGCTGAAATGGACATCAGCACCACACACAGGACCACGCCCGAAAGGTCAAAGTACGTTCGTCGGAAAAAGGCCAGCAGCAACGCGAAAGTGACATAGGTGGCCAGTCCGACCACGAACACGGGAATCTGGATGGCCAGGCTGGGCCACATGCGCTGGCGTATGTCGTAGCCGATGTCGCGGCCGCTGTCGGAGCGGCCGAACTTGAAGGCGAACAGGGTGACCGACTTCTGGAAGAAGATCGTCTGGGTGAATCTGTCCAGTCCGTGGTCCTTGGCGTTGTAGAGCAGCGGCAGGTTGTAGCCATGCTGCTCCTTCCACAACTCGATGGCCTGGGGCGTGACCCGCCGCATGCCGAGATGCATGCGGGCCATGTCGTCGGGTGTATTGACCACGAAGAACAGCATGAACGTAAGGAGGTTGACCCCGATGAGAATCGGGATGGCATACAGCACGCGACGGACGATATAGGCGAACATTGGAGCGCTCTCAATCCTTCCCGGTATGCGCCGTCTTGTGGGTGCGGCGCCAGTAGCTGTAGGAAGCCGGCACCATGGACACCACAACGAGCAGGCCCGCCAGCACCAGCGGCCACCAGATCGGCCGGTTCCACGCGTCCCGTTCCCTCGCTCGCAGCACCGGGTCGATGCGCTTGTACTTGAGGTTGTTGTTGGCCATCAGGTTGGGCTTCGCGTTGCCGTACCAGTTGTGGTACAGGGAGATGGTCTTTGGGTAGTAACCCCATACCCAGGGGGCGTCCTTCCACACGATCTCCAGCATCTTGTGCACCACGGCCATTCTCGCCGGCCCGTTGCTCATGTTCTTCATGCGGTCGAACAGGGCATTGAAGCGCGGGTTGTTGTAATTGGCCGCATTCTCGCCGTTGTGGTCCACCTTGCCGTTCGGCCCGTACAACAGGAACAGAAAGTTTTCCGGATCCGGATAGTCGGCGTTCCAGCCCCACATGAACAGCTGCTCGGTACCCCGCTGCATCTTGTCCTGGAAGCGGTTGTAGTCCGTATCGCGGATATCCAGTTGGATGTCGATCTTGCCGAACTGCTTGCGCAGCCAATCGTACTGGGCCTTGGCATCGGGCCCGCCGCCCGGGGTATCCAGGTGCAGCAGCAAAGGGGCGCCGGTCTTGGCGTCGCGCCCGTCCGGGTACCCCGCTTGCGCCAGCAGGCGTTTGGCCACCGCAATGGCCTTGCGTTGCGGGCCGTTGGATGTCCAGTTGTAGACATAGGGGTCGATGCCGTCCTTGCCCTTCTGATAGCCGAAAATCCCCGGGGGGATAGGCCCCTGGGCGGCGACTCCCTGGCCATTGAGAAAAATGGATATGTAGTCCTCGTAGTTCAGTGCGATGGAGATGGCCTGACGCAGCTTGCGGGCCCGCTCACTGTAGCCGCCCACCACCGGATCCAGCATGTTGAAGCCCATATAGTAAATGGACGGCGCCACCGCCGTCTCCATCTTGATGTGCTTCCTGCGCATGGCGCCGGTGAGGGCCAGCTCGCCCCCCGAACCGATCCGGATCGCCTGATCGAAGCTGTCGCTGGTGACGCCGGACACGTCATAGTAACCCTGCAGGAATTTGTTCCAGTACGGAATGCTCTCCGGTTCCAGGGTAAAGATGATCTTGCGTATGAAGGGCAGACGCTTGCCGGCATCCGCCAGCAGACCCGCCTTGGCGTCGCCGGGCTCTCCCACGGAGGGATAGCGCTCTTCATGAAAATCCGGGTTGCGGACCAGCACCATCTGACGATTGGGGTTGTTGATGGTCATCATGTACGGACCCGAGCCGACCGGGTACCAGTCCAGGGAAATATTGCGGTCCGCCAGGCCTGGCTGACTGTAGAACTGCACCGCCTCGTGGGGCATGGGCGCGAAGAACGGCATGGCCAGCCAGTAGCGGAACTGGGGATACTTGCCCCGGATGGTAATCTTGTAGCTGTATCGGCCGGTCACCTGAGCACCGGGCAACGGATATTTGTCCAGATCCACGTACCCCTGACCGCCCGGCGACTGGCGCACCTTGCGCAACGTCTTCGCGAGTTTCTTCAGGCCGACGATGTATTCGCTCATCAACCCGTAAATGGGCGACTGCACTTTCGGATCGGCCAACCGTTTGATCTCGTACACGAAGTCAGCCGCAGTGACTTCCCGGGTCCCGGTATGCCTGAAATCGCCGAGGGTATGAATGCCCGCAAGCCGGGCAGGCTTCAGATTCATGTACAGGGGCTTGCCACCCGGGGTCCGCGCGAACGCCGGGTGGGGCTGGTAGTGCATATGGGGCCGGATGTGAATGTGATAGACCGTATAGGCAATGGAGGAAACCGGGGCGTCGGACGGTAGACGGTGCCCTTTGGCGTCCAGATAGGTACGGGTCGGCATACTGGCGGCCGCCAGTGGCACCAGGGTATAGGGGCGTTTGAGGTACTGATACTCCAGCGGCGGCTCATAGATCTGAGCGATCACCTGGTACTCGTTGGAGCTGTAGGCGCGGGCGGGATCCAGGTGCTTGGGCCGCTCCTGGAATCCCAGATAGAGAATGTTTTGCCGCGCCTGGGAAGCGGGATAGGGATCGTTCCACGGCTGTCGGCTGCAGGCACTGAGGCCCAGCACCAACAGCAGCATGCAACGCCGCCAGCCGGCCATCGGGTTTCGCATGGACATTCCCGGGGCAGCCCCCGTTTGGCTTACTGCGGAGGCGCGACGGGCGCCGGGCCCCAAAGGTCGCACCAGGTATCCGGGCCGCCGCCGCCAAACGCCGGCCGGCGATCCGTCGGTTCGATTATAAAGGCGCACCACTCGGAACACACCCCGGCGCTCTTCCCGTCGTCCGCGAATTCCGGTACCTTACGTGCCGGAGCCTGAGATTTCCACAAGCGGGACTCGGGCGCCCAAGCAAGGCCCTCAGCGTCCGACAGCACCAACGAGACAAACCATGGGATTTCTTACCGGCAAACGCGCCCTGATCGTGGGGCTGGCAAGCAACCGCTCCATTGCCTGGGGCATCGCTCAGGCAATGCACCGTGAGGGCGCCGAACTGGCGTTCACCTACCAGAACGAGAAGCTCCGCGATCGGGTTGAAAAGATGGCCGCCGAATGCGGCTCCGAGATCACCGTCCCCTGCGACGTGAGCAGCGACGAACAGATCGACGCCGTCTTCGAGCACCTGGATGACTACTGGGAACACCTGGACATCATCGTTCATTCCGTCGCGTTTGCTCCGAAGGAACAACTGGAGGGCGATTTCGTCGACAGCGTCAGCCGGGAAGGCTTCCGGGTCGCCCATGAGATCAGCTCCTACAGCTTCGCCGCGTTGGCCAAAGCCGGCTGCAGGATGATGGAGGGCCGGGACGGCTCCCTCATCACCCTCAGTTACCTGGGCGCCGAACGGGCAATGCCCAACTACAACGTCATGGGTCTCGCCAAGGCAAGCCTGGAGGCCAACGTGCGCTACCTCGCCCAAAGCCTGGGGCCCGACGGGATCCGCGTGAACGCGGTCTCGGCCGGTCCCATCCGGACCCTGGCGGCAGCCGGCATCGGCAATTTCCGCAAGATGCTCGACCATGTGGAGAAGACCGCACCCCTGCGACGCAACGTAACCATCGACCAGGTGGGCAATGCCGCGGCATTCCTGTGCTCCGATCTGGCGGCGGGCATCACCGGCGAAATCGTTTACGTGGACTCCGGCTACAACACCATCGGCATGGGCCCCCTGGACACAGCCGACTGAACCTTCA